>CAZHWK010000065.1:0-7999 GCA_964536405.1 uncultured Oscillospiraceae bacterium | reverse complement strand
TCATATGGATATTGGTGTTTCAAAAGAATTCTTTATCCGTGAAAACAAAAAGGCCGGAACCAGGAACACCAACAATGGCATTTTCTTTTTATAGAGCGTGGAGCCCATGTCATCAACTCCTCAAAGCTGGGGTTTTTATAAGAAAAGGGGCTGCCTTGCAGCCCCTTTTGCCTATGGTTTCCGTCTTAGTTCAGGGCAATGGCGGCGGTGACGGCCTCCTCGGCGGTCATGGCGCCGGTGACGACGCTCTGGACATTGGCGAACAGCTCGCCCTTGGCGGTGGCGGCGATGGCATCCTGCACCGCACCGGTGACGCTGGTCACGTTGGCGTTGGCCTCGGCGGCCGACTGCTGCAGGCTGTTCAGGCCGGCGGGGGAAGCACCGTTTTTCAGGGCGGTGACCTCGGTGGTCACGAAGGTGGACAGCACCTCGTCAGAGGTCATATGCTCCACAAAGGCCACAGCGGCAGCCTGCTTGGCGGGGTCGTTCCAGGCCTTCTGGGTGATGAAATAGCCCATGGAGATACCGCCAATCATGTCGGTGGCGGCCCGGTCACCCTGGCCGGGGACGTAGGCGAGGGCATAGTCCTCCAGCTGGTCGGCGTAGTTATCCACAAAGTGGCCAACCTTCCAGGAGCCGTCAATGAGGAAGGCGGCTTCGCCGTCAGCGAAGAGCTGAACGGTTTCGGGGTCGGTAGCGGTCAGGGTGTTGCTGGGGAAGAAGCCCTTTTCATACAGGTCCTTCAGGTCGTTCAGACCGGCAATCCACTTCTCGGCAGTGGCATCCATGACCAGCTTGCCGTCGGCATCCAAAGTGGGAACCTCCAGCTGATTGGCACTGGTGCCGTGGTTCATAATCATGAACTCAAACCAGTAGTGGGGCACCTCAAACAGGGAGCAGGCGATGGGGGTATAGCCCTTGTCCTTGATGGTCTGGCAATCGGCCAGGAACTGGTCCCAGGTGTAGTCGGGGCCGGGGGCGGCGATGCCGCAGTCAGCCAGGACCTTGGTGTTGATAAACATATTCTCCCAGAAGCCGGAGGAGGGCACGGCATAATTTTTCCCGTCCGAAGCAACCGCCATCATGCTGTCTTTCATGTTTCCGGCATACTCGGGATAGGCGGCCCGGATGGTGGCAATGTCCACAACCTTGCCCGCCTGGATGAAGGGCTCGGCATCGGCGTTGGTGAAGAAGAAAAGCACGTCGGGCTCGGTGCCGGTTTCAAAGTCGGTCAAAACCTTGGCCTTCCACTCCTCGTTGGAGGTGGCCGACGCATCCTGAATCTTGTTGCCGGTGGCGGCCTCATAGCCCTTGACGGCGGCTTCATAGTTCTTCCGGTTGCCGTCGTCGCCGCCGTAGGAGGTGACCACGTTGAGCTCCACACTCTTGGCGGGCTGGTCACCGCCGGCGTCGGGGGCCGGGGTTTGCGTGGGTTTGTCACCGCCGCAGCCGGCGAGCAGGGAGAGGGTCATAACCGAAGCAAGAGTCAGTGCAGCAAATCTTTTCGCTTTCATGATGTACCTCCACAATACGTAATATGTCCCCGTCATTTTGACAGGTTTATGGGCCTGCGAGCATCGGCCCCTTGTCTAAAATTATCCTAATCCCTTTTGGCCCAAAAGCGAATAACCCGGCTTGCTATTTGTTGTATCTGATTGCGGAGGTGCCCCCCAAAATCGTCAATCCCCGTCTTTTTCTCCCTCATGCTCCCTTTTTCCATCCCAAATGGCAATGGTGAGCCGGGCCACAACCGTGTTCCCCTCCCCTTTTCGGATGTCCAGCCCGCAGGGCGGACCGTACAGAATGGACAGGCGTTTATGGATGTTGGCAATGCCGATGTTGCGGGAATGTTCCCTGGCCGGGTCATAGTCGGGGGAGAGCAAAACCCGAATATGCTCCTCATCCTGGGGGCTCAGCCCTCCGTCGTTCTGAATATCCAGCAGAAGGAAATCTCCTGCCCGCCGTCCCCGCAGCACCACGGTACCCTGGCCGCCGGGCCCTATCCCATGCTCCACCGCATTTTCAATCACAGGCTGCAAAATCAGCCGGGGCACCGGAATATCCATGATGTCCTCCGGCAAATCTACGCTGAGCTTCAGCCGCTTGCCGTACCGCTCACAGACAATGTAAAGATAGGCGTTGACATAGTTCATCTCCTCGGCCAGCCGAACCTCGGGCCGCTTGTCCCGGTCCAGGGCGGCATCCAGCACGGTGGACAGGGCCTCAATCATTTTGGAAACCTTGGCATCCCCGCTCATGCGGGCCTCCCAGTTGATGATTTCCAGGGTGTTATTCAAAAAGTGGGGATTGATGTGGGCTTGCAGGGCCTTGATTTCGGCATCCCGCAGGGCCACCTCCTCCTGATACAGCCGGTCAAACTGATTTTGCAGTTGGCCCGACATTTGGTTAAAGGACTCGGTCAGATAGGCAAACTCCCGGCTGTCCGGGCTCTCGGGCAGCTGATAGCCCAGCTCCCCGCTCTCAATGTGGCTGGCCCCCTCCACCAGCATGTGAACCGGGTGGGCCACCTTCCGGTTAAAAAACCACAGTACCAGCATCAAAAGGGGAATGACCAGCACCAGCATACCCAGCAGGATATAACGATAGCCCGCAAATTGGGCGGTCAGGCTGTCCCGGTCCAGCTGAGCCGAAGCCCGCAGGTCGTATTCCCGCCCCTTGGCCTTTACGCTCAAATTGTCCCGTCCGGCCGCCTCATCCTCCAAAATGGCATCCCCCTCCAGCAGAAGAGGGTTGCCATCCAGATAGACCGTGGCCGCCGAAACGAAGGGCAGGGAGGTCAACTCGTCAAAGTAAAAATCAGTATGAATTCCCAGGGCCAGGGTCCCAATCACGGTAAAATCCGAGGTCATCACATTCCTCAGCAAATAGACCCGCTCTCCCCGTACCAAAAAGACAAAGCCGGTATCCAGCTTTTGTACCGCCTCCCGGGCTGCCTCCCAGTCCTCCTGCCAGAATACCCGGAGGCGGCCGGGGGCCATGCCCATGGCCTCGTTGTTCAGCCCCATCTTCATCCCTTCCGGATTTTCCGCAAACCAGAAGGCGGCCACAAAAAAACGGCTGTCCCCCCGGTACTGGCTGTCCAAAAAACCACTGGTGGCCCGGTAGAGGGCGGCATAGCTGCCGTCCCGCTCATAGGCCGCCCAGGCATTTTTGATGGTGGGGTTGGAGGAGGCCGTGCGGGAGGCCTTTAGGGCGGCATCCAGACGGTCGGCACTCATGCTCAAATTGACATAAAGCTGCTCCCGCAAATTTTCCGTGGTTCGCTGTCCCATGGTGCTGAACATATACCAGCCCATCACAGCCAGCACCAGCACCACCGGCACAAGCCAGCCCAGGGCCACAATGCCGAGCATCTGCCCCCGCAGAGATTTCGGTGGCCTCTTCTCTCCCATGGCTCTCTCCCCCTTTTTCCACAGTATAGCACAAATGCCCCAAAAACGCCCAGGCAAAAGAGTGGCTTCCCAGGAAAGTGCACGAAGCCCCCCATGGGGCTTGCTCCCCGTCCCATAGAAGTGCGTGAAAAACAAGCGGACAGCCCTCCGGCTGTCCGCTCTTTCTCCCCTTGCTGCCTTTTGGTCCCCACACGAGCTCTATTTCAGCTTCAAAAATTGCTCCATCAGCGTGCAGATTTCGGCGGCAGAGCTGACGTCGGCCATCTCGCAGAAGACCCGAAGCAGCGGCTCGGTCCCTGAAAAACGGCAGATAACCCACCCTCCGTTTTTAAAGTAGACCTTGCAGCCGTCCATATAGCTGACCTTCTCCACCTCCACCGGGAATTCGGGCAGAAGCTTGTCACTCATAATGGCCTTAAAAATCCGCTCCTTCTCGGCCGCTGTGAAGGTATAGTCCCGCTCCTCCATCTCGAAGCAGCCGAACTGGTCGGTAATCTCCCCATAGAGTTCGGACAGCTTCCGCCCGGTGGTGGCAATCATCTCCACCAGCAGGGCGGCGGCATAGATGCCGTCCTTGCCCTGAATGTGGCCCCGCACGGTAAGCCCACCCGAGCTTTCGCCCCCGATGACCGCCCCAGTTTCCTGCATCTTGGCCGAAATGTGCTTAAACCCGACCGGCACCTCATAGCAGACCTCCCCCGCCTGCTTGGCGATGGCATCCAGCAGATGGGTGGTGGCCAGGTTCCGCACCGCCGCCCCGTGCCAGCCCTTGTATTTGAGCAGGTAGTAGTACAGCAGCACCAAAATCTTATTGGGGTGCAGGAAATTCCCCTGGTCGTCAATGACCCCCAGGCGGTCGGCGTCCCCATCGGTGGCAATCCCAATGTCACAGCCGTTTTCCAGCACGAAGGACTGCAATCCCCCCAGCGTTTTCACGTTGGGGGCGGGCAGTCTGCCCCCAAACAGGGCATCCCGCCGCTCGTGAATGACGTCCACATCGCACCGGGCAGTAATCAAAATAGTCTGCAAAGCCGTCTTGGACACCCCGTACATGGGGTCCAGGGCCACCTTCAGCCCCCGGGAACGGATGGCATCCATATTCACTGCCCGAATAATGGCATCCACATAGGAGTTCATGGGATTGATGATTTCAATCAGCCCGCACCGCACCCCTTCCTCAAAGGGAATGGCAGAAATGCTCTCCCCCTCCATCTTGGCGAGGTAACTCTCAATGTCGGCGGTCACCAGCTCGTCAGCGTCCCGCCCCCCGGCAGTAAAAACCTTAATCCCGTTATAGATGGCCGGGTTGTGACTGGCCGTGACCGCAAAGCCATAGGGCAGGCCATAGTCCTTGACCACATACATGATAAGGGGGGTAGGTGCCTCCCGGTTGATGATGCGGCAGTGGATTCCCTCCCCCGCCATGACCTCACCGGCCCAGCGGGCGGCCTCTTCGGACAGGAAGCGGCGGTCATAGCCGATGACAAAGCCCTTGTCGGCCACCCCTTCCTCCTTCATCTTCCTCGCCACCGCAGCGGTGAGAAGCTGGACATTGGCCTTGGTAAACTCATCCCCGATGATGGCCCGCCAGCCGCCCGTTCCAAACTGAATCATCATTCTACTTCCTCCCTAACCCATGGTGACTGTAATTTCATTGACACTGCCTGCGGGCATGACGGGCACCAAAGTGTCCACCAGCTCCCCATTGCACCGGATGCCCTTCACCCCTTTTTCCACCCCCTGTGGATTTTCCACCGTAATGGAGTAGGTGGCTCCACGCCAGACACGGGTGACCTGGAAGCCCTTCCATTGGGCCGGGATACAAGGGTCCACCAGCAGACCATCAAACTGAGGCCGTATTCCAAGCAGATACCGGGTGGCGGCAAAATAGCTCCATCCCCCCGACCCCGTCATAAAAGGATGCCTGGCCCGGCCAAAGGCGGTGTGGTCTGGCCCCATAATGAACTGGCAGTAGGAGTATGGTTCTGACTGCCGTACCTCAATCTTATCATTTTGCAGAGCGGGGCACAAGGCCTCGTAAAACTTCATGGCCCGGCTCCCCCGGCCCAGCATGGCCTCGGCACACCAGGCCCAGGGATTGGGATGGCTGAAAATGGAGCCGTTTTCCTTCACCCCGGGATAGACCCGGGTGACAAAGCCGATGGCATCGTCGGGCGTTGTATAGCTGGGGGCATTGAGCCGCAGGCCATAGGGGGGGTACAGGTACTCGTCCACCGCATCCATGGCGGCCCGGCCATGCTCGGGGGAGGCCGCCCCGGACAGCACCGCCCAGGTGTTGGACTCCATATGTACCTGGCCCTCCCGGTCGGTTTGGGTGCCAATTTTCCGGCCGTCGGCCGTAATGCCACGCAGATACCACTTCCCGTCCCACAGCTCGGTTTCACACAGGGCAATCACCCTGCTTTGCATGGCCTCATAGCGTGCGGCATCCTCTTCCCGGCCCAGGAACCGTGCCAGGTCCACAAAATAGCCCAAGGCCCACACATGCAGGAAGGAGACCATGGCGCTCTCCCCGCCCCCCAGGTTCAGGCAATCGTTCCAATCGGCCCGCAGACCCTTGCACACACCGTGCTGGCCCACCTGCCGGGCGGAAAAGTCCAAAATTTTGGTCAGATGCTCATATACCGTACCTTGGCCTCCATCGGCATAGCCCACCACGGCGTCCACCAACTCTGCCTCCCCGGTTTCCCGAATGTACTCGCACACGGCGGCCACCAGCCACAGTGCATCGTCGGCGCAGGCATCCTTCAGGCCGTGTACCATGGTGTCCTTGTCCGGGGTTGGTACCACCGTAGGGGACTGAAAGGCCGGCTTTTCCTGTGGCTCAAACCACTCGGGCTGGAAGAGGTGCAGGCCGTAGCCCTGGCTGGTCAACCCCTGCATCAGCTGGAAAATCCGTTTTTTGCACCCTTCCGGGTTGGAGTGGGGGATGGTCATGGCATCCTGGGCCGTGTCCCGATACCCAAGGCCGGTGCGCCCCCCCACCTCAATGAAGGAGGCAAAGCGGGAGAACATCACGTTGACCTCGGACTGATAGAGGTTCCAGGTATTCAGCATGGTGTCCATGGCCGGGCTGGGGGTGCTGACCTGCAGCTTACTCAGCTTGTCGCTCCAGAAGACCTGCAAATCGCAAAAGGCCTCGTCCACCTTTTGGAAGGTGTACTTTTCCTTCATGGCAAGGCCTTCCTCCACGCCCCCCTCCCCCAGCAGGAACAAAAGCCGCTGCTCCTCACCGGGGGCCAAAGTCAGCACCTTTTGCAGCACGGCGCAGTGATTGCCCCCCTTTTCAAAGGAGCCAAAGCATCTGCCCCGCTCCACCGCCAGGGGGTTCTCCTCGGTGCGATAGGGGCCGATAAAGCTGTCCCGCAGGCAGTCAAAGCCGTCTGGGGTGAAAGAGGATGCCATGAACTGGTGGGCATGCTCATAAAACAGCTCATAATCGATAACCCCGTCCCGATATTCACTGCCTGTGGCGTAAAGGGACATCTGGAAGTTTTGATTGTCCATGGGAATTTGGTGGAAGGAAAATTCGGCGTAGGAATAAACGCTCAAATGCCGGGGCTTCTCCCCCGTGTTTTTCAGCTTCACATCCCAAAGCTCCACCGCATCCCCCCGGGGGATGAAGAGGGTCTGGCTGGCTTCTATCCCATTTCTGCTGCACGCATAGACCGTGTAGGACAGACCGTGACGGCAGCGATACAGGGCCAAATCCCCACCCACAGGCTGCCAGGAGATACTCCAAAACTCCCCCGTGTCGTCGTCCCGGAGGTAGACATAGTGACCCGGCCGGTCCATGGGGGTGCCGTTGGGCCGGAAGCGGGTGATACGGTGATATTCCGGGGTTTTATAGAAGAGGTAGCCCCCTGCGGTCTGGTTGACCACAGCGCAAAGCTCCTCCACCCCCAGGTAGTTGGTCCAGGACACGGGCACATCCACCCGGTCAAAGATGTACTCCCGGTTTTTCTCGTCAAAGTGGCCGTATTGCATATGCGTTCCCTCCGGTCTTGTTCTCAGCCACAGGGCACGGCAAACACTCCGCCATGCTCTCTGTTTAATGGTATCATACAAAAATCAGAAGGACTTGACCATTGCCAGGGCTGTTTTCTTTTGTTCCTAGTTGTTGCACTTTCCGGCCCCTTGCCGAGGGCGCCCCAACAGGGAGAAGGGTTTCGCCCGCTTCGGCGGGCGAGGAACGTGCCGTGACCCACGGCAGGAAAAGTTTCGCCGTCTGCTGACGGCGAGGACGTTGCGCCGCCCCCGGCGCAGGGGGCCAAACGACTTTTCTTTTTCCGAAAAGAAAAGCCTTTTGGATTTCCAAAGAAAATAGAGCGAACACTCCGGAGTGCTAATGTCCTATTGACCGCCCCCGCATATCTGACAGGTCTACGCACCCCCAGACGCACTCCGTGCTATCTTACAATAATGGAAAATGTCGGCTTCGTATTGGGGGGCTGGCGGGAGTATATTAGGGGGGCCTCTGAAGAAGCGTAGACCGAAGTGTACGTTTCGCAGGGTCCTTGACCGCTGGAGGCGGGCACAGCACCATCGGTAGACCTGACCAGGGG
>CAZHWK010000064.1:0-8084 GCA_964536405.1 uncultured Oscillospiraceae bacterium | reverse complement strand
GAAGTATTTAGAACTTATGTTCCAATTGGGAGGGCGATGGTGACGATACACCCTCCGCCCTCGGCATTGTCAATGGTAAGCGTCCCGCCGTGGCGGGTGACAATTTCCTCACAGACGGCCAGACCGATACCCGAGCCACGGGCTTTGGAACTGCCTTTGTAGAACTTGAACTTGACCCGAGGAAGCTCGTCCTCTGGAATGCCGGGGCCATGGTCCCGAACCGTAATTAAAATGTAGTCGTTCTCCCGGCGCAGGGCGCAGTCAATCCGCTTGCCGGACCCGCCGTGCTTGGAGGCGTTGTCCAGAATGTTGCAAAAAATCTGGCGCAGCCGTTCGGGGTCGCCGGTGACCACGGGGAGGTCCTCCTCGCAGGGCTCATAGCCCAGGGTGATGCCCTCCCGGCGGAAAAACTCCCGGTAGGTGTACACGGCATCCTCAAATTCGGCGGCAATGTCCAAGGGCTCCACCGTCAGGGTAAAGCGGCCATCCTCCAGCCGGGAAAATTCCAAAAGCTCCTCCACCATGTTAGTCAGCCGCCGGGCCTCGGACACGATGATGCCCATGCCCTTTTTCACATCCTGAGCCTCCCGGACCTCGCCGTTCATGATGGTTTCGGCCCAGCCGTTGATGGCAGTGAGGGGGGTGCGAAGCTCATGGGAGACAGAGGAGATAAATTCCGATTTCATCTTTTCTGTCTGACTGATTTTGGTGGACATGTCGTTGATGGCATCAATTAAATCACCGATTTCATCGTCAAATTTCTTTTCCATTTGAACACCGTAGCTACCGCTGGCAATGCGCTTGGCCGTTTCGGTGACGGCGGCCACCGGCTCTACGATGGAACGAACGAAGTAAAGGTTAGAGAAGTAGACGATGGCCACGATGGCGATACCGACCAGAGCGGCCACAGCGATGATGGCGATGAGCTGACGGTCCACCAGCCGCAGGGAGGTGACAAAGCGAACCACGCCCACCACCGACTCATTATAAGTAATGGGGGCGGAAACCGCCATGACATGCTCACCGGTGAGGGGGTCGGTGCCCGACCAGCCTTTCATTTGCCCGGAGGTAATGGCTTCAAAAATTTCGGGGGTGCTGGGGGTAGTGCCCGAGGTAAGGCCGTAGGAGGACAGGGAGATACGGCCGTAAGGATTCAAAATTTGAAGCTCCAGCTTATCATTTTCGTCAAAGTTTTCCACATAGCGGCTGGCCGCCGAACGAAATTCACTTTCCACCGTGTTTTTGAAGAACCCGGCGGCGGCATTGGCCTTACTTTCCAGGCCGGTACTCATGCCGGCATAGTAGTAGCTGGCCATGGCGGCCGAGAAGGCAAAGACCGCAAAAAAGGCGATAAGAATGACGACGCTGATGGAGTTCATCATCCAGCGTTTGCGAATTCCCTTGATTTTTGCCAACATGGTCACCTTCTTTCTGTGAAGCGTCCCCTACCGGGGGAAAGGGGGAGGAACGGCCTTCCAGCCGTGGGGGGAGTTTCGCCCGCTTCGGCGGACGGGACTTTCGCCCTTTGCGAAGGGCGAGGACGTTGCGCCGCCCCCGGCGCAGGGGCCAAACGACTTTTCTTTTTCCGAAAAGAAAAGCCTTTTGGATTTCCAAAGAAAATAAGGCGAACATTCTTGGGTACTAACGTCCTATTCACCGCCCCTGCATATCTGGCGGGTCTACGCACCCCCAGACGCACTCCGTGCTATTTTCGGATAACGTAAAATGTTTGCTTCGTATCGGGGGGCTGGCGGGAGATGTTTGCGGGCCTTCCTATGTTGCGGGGGCTGGCAGGAGATTTTCGCAGGGCCCTTGACCGCCGGAGGCGGGCGTGGCACCATCGGTAGACTTGACCAGGGGCGGGTAATGCCACGATTTTTTCTTTGGGCCAACCTTTCTTTTTTGCCAAGACAAAAACGAAGTGCGGAGAACCCGGGAGCAGGACAACAGTGAAACACGCAGACAAAAAACAGGTTGGGCGAAGCCCAACGGTATTTTTGCGGAGTGTTGAGCAGTTGGCCGTTGCGGAGGGTTCACAGCATGACAAAAAAGAAATGGTGGACGCTTGGCCGGCGGCCGGCCATCGCTCCTCGACCCCCACAGGGGTCGAAATTCCCTTTGCCCGCAGGTGCAACCCCGGCACGTCCTCGCTGTCCGAAGACAGCGAAATCTCCTGCCCTGGCCGGGAGGCCAATGCCCCGCTGCACCCGCAAGGGGTACGCCGTATCCGTAGGGCGACAAGTCGCCAACGGCTACGCAGGTGCAACCCCGATGCAGCTAGTCATAAATATGATTATCCACAAACCGGACCTCCACCACGCTGCCAAGCTCCACCTCGGAGCCTGCGGCAATGGACTGGCTTCCGGCCACGGTGGCCGAGGTATAGTAGCCGGAGGAACCTGTGGCTTTCATATAAAGGCCGACCTTGGAAAGGGCATCCCGGGCGGCCTGGGCACTTTTGCCTGATACATCGGGGACAATGGCCCCGCCCTCGGGCTTGGGTTCGCCCAGATAGAGGATCACTTCGCTGCCGCCGGGAATGGTGGCCCCTGCGGCGGGAATTTGGTCGGTGACGCTGGCTCCATCACCCACTGTGCGCCAGGTAAACCCGGCCTTTTTCAGCAGGCGTTCAGATTCGGCCAGGGGGAACTGGGTGACCTTGGGCACTACGGTGTCGGCCCCGGTCAGCTCGCTTTCAGTATACTGCTTTTCCACGCCCATATAGTCCAGAATGTCGGCCAGCAAGGCCCCCGCCATGGGGGCGGCCATGTTGCCGCCCGAGATGTAGACCATATTGGAAGTATAATTACTTCCGGGGGAAGAGGGCTTTGGGTTATCGTAAGCCAGAAGGACAATCACTTTGGGGTCGTCGGCGGGGGCGAAACCCAGGAAGGAAACAATGGTGTGATCCACTTCCAGGGTCTGGGAGGAGCCGGTCTTGCCGCCGATGCGGTAACCGGCCACATAGGCATTTTTACCCGTGCCGCCGCCACCCACAACCTGCTCCAGAATGGTGCGGGCCTTTTGTGAGGTTTGCTCACTGATGACCTGGCGGACTTCTTGGGTTTCCACATGCTTGATGACGTTGCCCTCGCTGTCGGTGATGGAGTCCAGCACATGGGGCGTGAGGAGGTGGCCGCCGTTGATGACGGCCGAAGTAGCGCAGAGCATTTGCAGGGGGGTGACCTGGAACCGCTGACCGAAGGAGGCGGTGGCTACCGAGGAAATGCCCTCCTCGCTGGTGAAGAGGTCTTCACTCCAGATAACGCTGCCCGACTCGCCCTGCATATCCACCCCTGTGAGGTTCATCAGGCCAAAGTCCTTCATGTACTGGTACAGACGCTCGGCACCCAGCTTCTGGCCAATGGCTACGAAGGCGGGGTTGCAGGAATTCATGACCGCTTGGGCCAGGGTTTCGCTTCCGTGGCCCTCCCGCTTGTGACAGCGGATGGTGTAGCCGGGCACCTGCATTTTGCCTGTGCAGTGGAAGGTGGTGCTTTCGTCCACCACCCCGGCCTCCAGGGCGGCGGCCAGGACCACCGACTTAAAGGTGGAACCCGGCTCATAGCTGTCGTTGACCGCCTTGTTGCGCCACTGCTTGTTCCGGGCGGCCCCAACAGCTTCGCTGTATGCCTCGTCGGTGGCACTTTCCTTCAGCAAGGCCAGCCCCTCCAAGAGGTTTTCATCATAGATGGTGCTGGGATTATTTAAATCGTAGGTGGGGGAGTTGGCCCAGCCCAGGATGGCCCCGGTGTTGGGGTCCATGGCGATGGCAAATCCACCGTTCTGTACGTCGAACTTGGCAATGCCCTCGGCCAAAATCTTTTCGCAATAGTGCTGGATGGTGGCGTTTAGGGTGAGGGTCAAATCGCAGCCGTCCAGAGCATCGATATAGTCCTCATACCGGAAGAGCATTTCGGTGCCCGCCCCGTTTTTGGCGGTGACCACTCGGCCCACCGAGCCGGAAAGCTCCTGCTCATACATGGCTTCCAGGCCGTAGGCCCCCTCGTTTTCCGAGTTGACAAAGCCGATGACCTGGGCGGCCAGGGTAGAGTAGGGGTAGTACCGCTTGGTAGTGGGCTGGACCACAATGCCGGTGGCCAGGTGATTTTTGGTGATGAATTCCCGCACACGGGTGGAGACGTCCTCCTCGGTCTTTTTGGCCACCACCTGGTAGGCCGACTGGGTTTTGGCCAGACGGGAGAGGATGTCGTCTTTCTCTACCCCCAAAATTTCTGACAGGCCCTGGGCGATAAATTCATTGGTGGGTTCGGGGTAATCAGGATAGGGCTTATTCTTCTCCTTGGCGGTTTCCACCGCCTCGGCATAGGCCTTTTGGAGTTTTACCACATCCCGGGGGGACACAATGATGTCGTGGACGGTGGCCGAAATGGCCAGGACGTTGCCCTTGCTGTCGTAAATGGTACCTCGCTTGGCGGCCACGGCCTTATCTCCGGTCTGCTGCTGGATGGCCTTCTCTTCGTAAAAGTCGTGGTTGGCGATTTGAATGTCCCACAGTTTCCACAGAAGGGGGAAGAAGATAAAAACGCCGAAAAGCACCATGAGAAACATGGTGCGGCGAAAAATGACCCGATTGGCTCGGCGGTCCCCATCGGGGGTCTGGAAGGGGCGGACGTTATTGGCCATGGTGTTCCTTTCCGACGGAGAAGGGCGTAAGAAAAATCATTTTTCTTACGCCCCTTCACAGTCTTATCGTTATTCTAAAAAAATGTATGCACCTGTCAGCGGAAGTATGCGCTTACCGTGTTCCAAAGGTCGGTGACAGTCTGGCCCAAGGTGGCCGTGGGACTGTCATCTTCAAAGAGAACCACGCTGTCGCTGCCGGAGAGGTCCATGTAGAAAATCTGGCTGGACTGGGGCTTGACCATTCTGCCATTTTCCGTGACGGCAGTTTCGATGCTTTTCAAATCGAAGGCCAGCTCATACTGGGCCATCAGCCGGGCCTCTTCGTTTTTAAGGGTGTTGTACTCCCCACGAAGATTGACCACATCATGGCTCAAGACATTGAGCTGGGCATAGCTGAGCAGCACCATGGCGGCAAAGACCGCCACAGCCAGAAAGCCAGCCACGGCAAACAGGGAAACCTGTCCCGCTTCCCGCACCTGCACCTTGGGGCGGGCGGCCGCCCGCTCACGGGGGAGAACACGGGGCTGGGCAACTTCAGCACCCCCGGGGGCACGGACAGCACTGCCGTCATACCGGGGGTCGTAGGCTGCGTTGCCGTAGCTGCTATATCGAATTTTGCGAGCCGCTTCTGCCATGGGGGACACTCCAATCTCTCAAGCACGGGGCTTATACTTTTTCGGCTACCCGGAGTTTTGCACTGCGGGCACGGGGGTTTTCGGCCAGCTCGGCCTCGCCGGACACAATGGGCTTCCGGCTGACCAGCTTGACCAGCGGTGTTTTCCCGCACACACAAACAGGAAAACTGGGGGGACAGGTACAGCCCCGGGCCATGTCGGCCAGGGCACATTTCACAATTCGGTCCTCCAGCGAGTGGAAGGAGATGACAGCCAGGCGGCCGCCGGAGGTCAGGTGGGGGACGGCTGAACGCATCATGGCATCCACAGCACCCAGTTCGTCATTGACGGCAATACGGATGGCCTGGAAGCTGCGCTTGGCCGGATGCTGTTTTTCCCGCAGGGCGGCCGCCGGCATAGCACTTTTAATGGTATCCGCCAGCTCCAGGGTGGTTTGAATGGGGGCCTTTTCCCGCCGGCGAAGGATGGCCGAGGCGATTTGCCCTGAGTAGCGTTCTTCGCCGTACTGGCGCAGAATGCGGGCCAGCTCCCCGTGGGGCCAGGTGTTGACCACCTCGTAGGCACTCAGATGGGCCGAGCGGTCCATCCGCATATCCAGAGGGGCATCCGCCATATAGGAAAAGCCCCGCTCGGGGTCATCCAGCTGGGGAGAGGATACCCCCAGGTCAAAAAGCATTCCGTCAATAGGGGGATTGCCCAGGTCACGGAGCAGGTTGTCCAGCTCATGGAAGTTGCCGTGGACCAGGGTAACCTTATCTAAGTAGGGCCCAAGCTTGTCCCGGGCGGCATCAATGGCGGCCTGGTCCCGGTCGATGCAGATGAGCCGCCCGGTGGTTAGCCGTTTGACGATTTCACGGGAGTGGCCTGCCCGGCCAAGAGTGCCGTCCAGGTAGGTGCCTTCGGGACGGATGTTCAGCCCGTCCAGGCATTCGTCCAGCAGAACCGGACGGTGGGTAAATTCATGTTCCATATCAGAAATCCAAACTTTCCATAAAAGCGGCCATCTTTTCGGGAGTCATTTCCTCCTCGGCCTCGTTCCACTTTTCGGCACTCCAAATTTCGGCCCGGTTGTGAACCCCGATGATGACCACGTCCTTTTCCAGGGAGGCATAGCCACGCAGACGCTGGGGCAGGACGATGCGGCCCTGGGTATCCGGCTCACACTTGACGGCATTGGCAAAGAGGGGACGCATGACCTTGGATTGGGTCATGGGCAGGGAGGCGAACTTCTCGGTAAAGACGTTCCAGCTTTCCAGGGGGTAGACAGCCAGACAGGCGTCAATGCCCATGGTGAGGTAAAAGGTGGTGCCCAGCTCCTCCCGGAGCTTGGCGGGGATGAAGAGCCGCCCTTTGGCATCGATGCTATGCTCGTAGGTTCCGGTCAAAGCGGCTCCCCCCTTCCTCCACCAGAGTGTAATTTTACTCTACTTTGCTCCATTTCACTCCACTTTGCTTTAGTATAAACATTTTGTAATCAAATTGCAATAGTTTTTTTGGAATTATCTTGACCCAAAACCCTTGCTATTCCAAAGAAAAAGCAAAAAAACCGCAACTAAAACGGATGTTCCAATGTCGAGATGATAACAAAAAGGAACAAAAATTGCCCATCTTGTTGAAGGGGAAATGAAAAGTACAAGATATGGAGTCGAATCACCGAATGGCGGCGGCAACACGGTCCAAAGTGGCTGTATGGGTGTGATCCACCAGGTGGGTATAAATTTTTCCGGTGGTGGCCGGGGTTGAGTGGCCCAGGGCCTTTCCGATTTCAAAAAGGGGTGCGCCCTGCTCGCTGGCTACGGTGGCGAAGGAGTGGCGCAGGCCGTGAAGGGTAAGCTTGGGCAGGCCGCTTTGCTTGACAAAGCGGGAGAAGGCCAGGGATAGGGCGTTGGGGGTGGGGGGATTTCCCCGATGGTTGACCACCACGAGATCGGTATCCGGCCATCGGGGGCCAAGGGAGCGGGCGTAGGCATCCTGTCGCCACCGCTCCTGTTTGAGCAGAAGCAGAAGCTCTGGTGTCAGGTGAAGGGTGCGGGTGGAGGAGCGGTTTTTGGTTTCCTTCTCCACAATGGCCGCCCCGGCCGAGGTGCGGGCCTCCCGAATGTGGACGGTATGGTGTGCAAAGTCCACGTTTTGCCATTTCAGTCCGCACAGCTCCTCCCGGCGAAGGCCCAGGCCCCCGGCCAGCTTGACCGCTACCTCCAAAGGGGTGCCCTCCACCAGGTCATAGAGCTTTTTTAGTTCAGCGGCATTATAATAGGAGGTTTCCACCACCTTGTATCGGGGGGGCTCCACCCGGTCCACAGGGCACTGGCTGAGTACATCCTGCTTCACGGCGGTGTGCAGGCAGGCGGCCAGCAGGTCGTGATGACGGCGGATGGTGTTGGTGGACAGGCCCTTGACAGTGAGCAGCATGTTGTAGTAAAGCTGAATGTCCTGGGGGGAGAGCTTCTGAATGGGGATATGCCCCAGGGCGGGGATAAGGTGATTGTCCACAATTTTGCGGTAGCCGTAGGTGGTGGTGACGGCTCGGGTGGGGGCGATGACCTCGTCCATCCAATATTCCAGCCATTGGCGCAGGGTTTTGGTGTTGCTGCGGACAATGTGGCCCTGTACTCGCTTGCTTTCATAATCCCGCAGGAGCTTGCGGGCATCCCGAAGGCTGGGGGCGGTACGATAGCTGCGACATCGCTCCCCATACTCGTTACGCCCACCGTCCAGGCAGACATAGTAGACCCCCCGGATGTTGTCGTAGGAGATGTTGCGTTCTACGCTTTTTCGTGCCATGTTGTTCTCTTTCCTCTC
>CAZHWK010000063.1:0-8145 GCA_964536405.1 uncultured Oscillospiraceae bacterium | reverse complement strand
AATGAGCAGCTGGGGGTGGCAGATGAGGCCCATGGCAATCATGACACGCTGACGCATACCGCCGGACAACTCGTGGGGGTACTGCTTCATGCGCTTTTCCACATTGTTGATGCCCACCAGTTCCAGCATTTCCATGGCCCGCTTGGCGGCCTCTTCATTGGAAACCTTATCGTGAGCCCGCAGGGCCTCCATGAGCTGGTTGCCGATGGTATACACCGGGTTCAAGCAGGTCATGGGGTTCTGGAAAATCATGGCCACCTTGGAGCCACGGAAGGCAATCATCTCCTCCTTGGACATGGAAAGCACGTCCTGGCCCTCGAAGGTGATGGAGCCGCCCACCACCTTGCCGGGGGACTGAAGCAGGCCAATGATGGAGTAGGCCTCCTGGCTCTTGCCCGAGCCGGATTCGCCCACGATACCCATGACCTCGCCGTAATTCAAATCATAGCTGATTCCACCCACGGCCTTGACCTCGCCGGCGGGGGTAAAGAAGGACACATGCAAATCCTTGACTTCCAGCAGCTTGCCGGTCTTTTCGTTCTGTTCCATTTTCGGTGTCCTCCTTTCTTATTTCTTCAGGCGGGGATCCAGCGCATCACGCAGACCGTCGCCAAACAGGTTCAGGGACAAAATCATCACGCTGAGGATAACAGCGGGAATGAACAGGCGGTAGGGATAGCTGTCCAGGCCGCTGAGGGCCTCGGAACACATGGAGCCCAAGCTGGTCAGAGGGGCGGACACGCCCACGCCCAGGAAGGACAGGAAGGACTCCAGGAAGATGGCCGAGGGAATTTGCAGGAAGGTGGTGGTGGTAATCTGGCCAATACAGTTGGGCAGCAGGTGGCGGCGGATAATCCGACCGCCCTTGGCACCCAAAGCCCGGGCGGCCGTCACATACTCCTGCTGCTTGAGCTGAAGAATTTGGCCCCGGATGATGCGGGACATGGTGACCCAGTAGAGTGCGCCGAAAGCGATAAACATGGAAATCAGGTTGGGCCCAAGCAGAGTGACAAGGTCCTGCAAGGGACCATCCCCACTATTTTGAAAGGTTTGCAGGGTTGGGGTTAGGGTGGCCGAGATGAGCAGGATGACCAGCACCTCGGGGATGGAGTAAATCATCTCCACAATGCGCTGCATGACGGTGTCTACCTTGCCGCCGGCATAGCCCGAGATGGAGCCGTACAGGGCGCCGATAATCAGCACCAGAATAGCGGCACAGATACCCACAATCATAGACACCCGGGCACCCACCATGGTACGCACCATGATGTCACGGCCAAATTGGTCGGTACCAAAGACATGGGGGAATACCTTCTCCCCAGCGGCCATACGCTCCAGCTCCTTGGTGGAGTAGCCGAAAGGCTTGTAGGAAATACCGAGGGCCTTGCGGGCCTGCTCGGGGGTCACTTTCTCGGTACTGGCCTGGTTCTGGGCGGTGTTGGCCTTGGCACGGATGATGGCAATTTCCCGGCGGGAGAGGGTCTTGCCCTGGGCGGCCGCCTCTTCCACCGCCTTGGCTTCGGCCTGGTCGGGGGTCAGGCTGGAATCGCCGTTATGCTCGGCCATGTAGTCGTTGATGCGCTGCTGGTCCTCCAGGGTGAGGTGGCGGGGGTGAAGGTCCTCCGACCCACGCACCTGCTCCTTATAGGTATAGGGTACCATCAAGGGGCCCACAAAGGCAAACAGGCTAATGGCGATAATGATGAACAGGGCCACCATGGCAACCGTGTTCTTCTTCAGCCGCCGCCAGGCGTCAGACCAGTAGGACACGCTTTTGCGGTCCTGAATAAAGTTATCCCGTTCGTCGCTGGTAGCGGGCTCAAAGGCATCGGGACCCAGGTCGGTCCAGGACATAATGTCGTCCACATCAGGCTGGAGAGAACCCAGCCGCTTCTTTTTTGTATGTTCAGCCATGGCTTAGTTTCCTCCTTTGGACAGGTTGATGCGGGGGTCGACCAGCTTATAGGCCAGGTCCACCAACAGGTTCATAAAGATAACGAAGGTGGACAGGAAGATGGTGGTCCCCATAATCAGCGGGAAGTCCCGGTTCTGAATGGACTGGATGAAATAGCGGCCCAGGCCGGGGATGGAGAACACGGTCTCCACCACGAAGCCGCCGCACAGGGTGAAGGCAATCTGGGGGCCCAGATAAGTAATGACGGGGATGAGGGCGTTACGCAGAGCATGCTTGAAGATAATCTTCTTATTCTTCAAGCCCTTAGCCCGGGCCGTCTTAATGTACTCCTGGTTGATGGCATCCAGCATGGCGGTACGGGTCTGGCGGGAGAGGTAACACATGGGATAGAAACCCAGAGCCAGACAGGGCAGAATATAGCTTTTTAAGGAGTAGTCAAACAAGGTTGGGAACCACCCCAGTTTGGTGCAGAAAAAGTGAAGCAGCAGGGTGGCCACCACGAAGCCCGGCATGGAAATACCGATGGTGCAGATGACCCGCAGCACACTGTCCACCCAGGTGCCCCGCTTATAGGCGGCCAGACAACCCAGAGGCACACCCACCAAAACGGCCCAGCCAATGGAGATAGCACCCACCTTGGCCGAAACAGGGAACATCTCGGTGATGATGGTCAGAACATCCCGGTTTTTCTGCATCTTAATCGATACGCCCAAGTCGCCCTGGACCAGGTTGCCCAAATACTTGGCAAGCTGGACGGGAACCGGCTGATCCAGGCCGTATTTCTCATTCAGGGCGGCGATGACGGCAGGAGAAGGCGTTTTCTCCGACAGCCAGGGGTTGCCCGGAATGGCATTCATGAGGAAAAAGGTCAAACAGGCCACAATGAATATCGTCATAATCGCCATAAGAACCCTTTTTGCGGTATACTTCGCCATTTCTTCACATCCTAAAAATTAGTCTTACGCCAGCACGAGATTGCTCCCTTGACGCATTCCGTGAGTGATTATTTTATCGCAAAATACCCTTGTCGTCAAGGCAAAGACAGTCAAAATTGATGGAAACATCGTCAATTCCTGCATATTGTGTGTGACAAGCGCACACATTTCCTTATATTGTCCGTATTTTTCTTTCCACCCACGAAATTTTTACATAATTGGTTCTCAAAATTTGCAAAAAACAAAAAAGACACTCGCCACAGACTGTGTCATTCTGCGGTAAATGTCAACTTTTTGTTAGGGCGTTTCTGTCCTATGCGGGGAAACATGCGTATTTTCGTGGGCGTGCCGGGGATTGGGCATGGCCGGGGCAATTAAGTTGCGATTTCGTAGACCCCTTGACCGCCGGAGGCGGGCGTGACACCATCGATAGACTTGACCAGGGGCGGGTGGTGCCACGGTTTTTTCTTTGGGACAACCTTTCTTTTTTGACAAGACAAAATCGAAGTGCGGAGAACCCGGGAGCAGGGCAACAGCGAAACACGCAGACAAAAAACAGGTTGGGCGAAGCCCAACGGCAGAAGGTGAATTGCCCCAAAGAGGCAAGAGAAGCCACACTGGGGTGTTTTTGCGGAGTGTTGAGCAGTTGGCCGTTGCGGAGGGTTCGTAGCATGACAAAGAAATGGTGGATGCCCGCAGGGGCACCCCCGACAAGTTCCCGCCGCTCGCAAGTAGCCTGTCATGCTACGGATTGGGCGTGCTGGTCGGAAAAATAAGCCATCACTCCGCCAAAAATGCCGCTCCGGACTTCGTCCGTCACCTGTTTTTTGGTCTGCGTTCCGCTTATTTTTCCGGCACGCCTATCCTTCGCACTTCGTGATCATGCTGCGGATTGGGCCCATGGCCGGGTCACTAAGTACGACCTACGCAAAAAATGCCGTTGCCTGCGGCAACCTGTTTTTTTGTCTTCGGTCTAGCTTAGCTCCCCTATGGGCCTATCCTTCGCACTTCTTTTTTAATCAAACGCCAGGGCAAAATAGCTGGGCTCCAGGGTGGTATCCGCCGTGGGCACCCGCTTGGCCATGCCAAAGGTTTTGGTACATGTCCCGGGAAATTCCCCCCGCCCGGCCGGGGTTCGCACCCGGCAGGTTTCCACCGGCCAGAGAGTGGCCAAAGCGGCCACCGCCTGAGCCTGAGCTCCGGCGGAACAGAGAAGCTCCCGCACATCCAGCACCCCTTCCTCGGCAAAGGCCACGGCACAGGCCGGGCCACAGGAGGTTTCCACCCGGTACAGGTTACCCCCGGACAGGGCGCACACCTTACTTTGATAGTCCAGGTACTCCGCCGGGTAGATGGCATGGGCCATGCCGACCAGCAGGCCCTCCCGCAGGGCATGGTACTCTTCCGCCGTCACCGGGCAAACCCGCCCAGGCTGATGCAGCCCTTTTGGCAGAGGACCTGCATATTCATCCAGCGGGTGGCAGGGCTGAAAGCCGTGGGAGCCGAAAAACTTCTCCAAAGAGGGCTGGGCCGGAACCGTAGACAAAAAGGGAACGGCCCGGTTTTGCAGATAAAAATCGGTATAGGCCAGCAAAAAACCGGCGTAGCCCTTGCCCCTGGCTTCGGGATGGGTGGCTAGGGCATAGAGATAGGCGGCCTTGGTGGTGCCCCCATCCCCCCACCGCTGTTCCAAATCAAAAAGGGCCAGCATGGAACGCACACCATCCTCGTCCTTGAGCAGCAGCACCTTCTCAGGGGCATAATGGTTTACATAATAATTATCAATATAGGCATCACTGTCCCCGAAGGCGGCCTGCCAAAGGGCTTTGCAATCCTGCCACTCTTCGGGATGAGAGGGTCTGATTTCCAGCATGAAATCACCTCTTTTCTACGGCGGAAAATTTCTCCACCATCAAATCGGGGTAATAGGACTCCTTGGCCTTCCGCAACCCCTCTACCCCCATGTCATCCTCCCGGTTGAGATAGCGCACGTTGGGGTGCCGCTCTCGCACCAGGCGGGCAAACTCCCGAGCCACCATGGGGTAGGCCCCTTGCAACTCCCCATAGGCCTTTTCAAAGTGGACGTCATAGGTATCCTGGCAGATGAGGTCCCCCAGGGTGAAGGCCACCACCTCGCCATAAACCCGAAGCACACCGCCGTCCATACCCAAGGTTTCAAAGTGTGCGGCGGCAGCCAGCAGGGCTTTCGTTTCGGCCCCCAGGTCCTGAGCCTCCTCTTTTCCTTCCCGGATCAGGCTTTGCCTGCGCCATTCGGCATCCATCTCCAGACATTCGGCCAAATCCCGCTTGGTCATGGGGGCAAAGGTCCAGTTTCCCTCGTTATTCTCCAAAAAACGGTTGATGTGATTGCGCTTACCGTGAAGTTTTTTACCGCTTAGCTCGCACATTTTATCAATATCATAACAGTAGTCAAAGCCGTTTCGGTCGCTTGTTATGGTAAACCGGCCGGGAAACAGCGCTTCCAGCTTGTCCACATCCTTTTGCTCCAGGGCCACCATGCGCAGGGGACAGCCCCGCTCGTTGGCATCCTGCCAGAGGGCTTCGATGGCCCCCTTTAAGTCCTGCCCGCCCACCGGCCAGAGGCAACCCCCGCACAGGGGGCCGTGAAGCCGGGTGAGCAGAAACCCGTCTTTCTGGGTAATGCGCTGGTCGTAAGGACCGCTCCAGCCCAGAATATTAGTAAAGTTAAATTCACAGGCCCGATGGGGGTCGGCCGCCAAGCAGGCTTTTACCCAAGGCATATCGTCAATTACAGGGGCATGAAAATCCAGCATAACATTCCATCCTTTTTGTCTTTTCATTTAGTAGGCATTATTGTACCATTATGCCCCAAAGAAGGCAAGAACCGTGTTTTCGCCCCGGGCTGCCGTTTTTTTCGACAGAATGCCCTTGCCCCATGCAAAAGAAAAAAAGCTTCCGGGAATTTTCTTCCCGGAAGCATTTTTGACTTTGAAACAGGTGGGATGGTTAGCCCAGCTTTCCGGAGTTATCCTGGGGGTTCAGGATGGTGATGCGGCCCTCAATCTGGGGATTGATAGTGCCGGCCGTCTTGACATACTCGGAGATGACGGTGCGATAGTAGCTGTTGGTGCGGTAGACCAGCTTACAGCCGGGCAGCTACTGCACCGCAGTTTCGGCACTGCTGCCGGTGGTGTCAGCGGGATTAAGCACGTTAAACATGGAGTAGCCGTCCCCGCCACCGGCCATAAAGTCGTTGGCAGCCAGGGTGTAGCGGGCTTTTAGGTCAATGGGGGTGCCGTCTTCCAGCGTAACGGAAACAATGCGCTCGCCTACGGGCTTAGCACCGTCAAAGGTGTACTTAAGGCCGGAAACCTGGGGGAACTTGCCGTTGGTTCCTGGATAGCCGGAAACGCCGTTCTCCAGAGCATCCCACACGGTCTGGCCGGTGACCTCCAGAAGGGTGACCTTGTTGTCGAAGGGGAGCATGGCAAACACATCACCCACGGTGACATCGCCCTTGTTCAGACCGGCCCGGATCCCGCCGCCGTTCTGAATGGCAATGTCGGCATCACAGTAGGCCCGCAGGGCATCGGCGGCCAGGTTGCCCAAGGGGCTCTCCTGGGTGCGGACCAGGGGGCTGGACCAGGGAATATCCTGGGCATTCTGGCCCAGGACCACGTCCATCTCGGCATCCAGCTCGGCCTGGTACTTGGCCAGAATTTCCTGAATCTCTTTATCCTGGGGCACAGTGGAGGAAAGGATAATCTGATTAAAGGTATAGCCCAGGATTTTCCCGTCCTTCACGTTCAGGTTGGTCTGGTTGACGCAGGTCCCCACACCGCCGGGATTGACCACCACGGCCCCCTCAATGTTAAAGGGACGGCCAAAGGTGTCGTTGCCGCCGCCAATCTCCAGGTCAATGCCCTTGAGCTTGGTGGGAGCCACATTGTTGCCGCCGTGGAGATGGGCCAGCAAAATCACCACATCGGCCTCGGCCCGGGCCTTGGCCAGGGTCTTTTCCCCCACCTCCCAGTGGTCATGGAAGTCGATGTCGGCGGTGTTGGTGTAGTGGGTGGTGGCCTTGCTGCCATCGTCGGTAAGGCCCACAATGGCAACCTTCAGCCCGCCCACTTCCTTGACAATGTAATCCTCGAACTGCTCGGGGAACTTCCCGCCCTTCCAGTAGGTATTGGCCGAGAGCATGGCATATTCGGCCCGCTCAGCCAGGGACAGAAGGTTGTCAAAGGAGTAGTCAAAGTCGTGGTTGCCAAGGGCGGTGGCATCATAGCCCTGGGCGTTCATCACGTCCACGCTGGACTTGCCCAGGGAGACGTTGGCCAGGTCGGTGTTGTAGGGAGAGTCCCCGGCATCCACAATCAAGGTGTTGGGGTTACGTTCCTTGATGGAATCAAAGAGGTAGCCCGCCTTGGCCGAGCCGCCCACCTCAATACTGGAGTTGGAGCGGACGGTGGGCATCATGTTGCCGTGAATATCCGAGGTGGCCATCACGGTGAGGATGGTCAAATCCTTGGTGGCGGTGTCCAGCAGGTAGGCCGCCTCGCCACGGGTGATGACAGTTTCATCCACGGTCAGGTCGGCGGGGAGAATCCCGTCCTTTTTCCCTTGGGCCACAAAGTCCATGTCCTTATCGGCCCCATAGACCGCCTTGCAGACAGACAGGGCGAACTGGGCCCGGGTCATGGCGGCATCCCCGTCAAAGCGGCCGTCTACCTGGTCCATCAGGCGGGCTTCCAGCACGGTGTTGGCGGTGGTTTCGGCCCAGGTGCCCACGGCATCGGGGGCGGCGGGCAGCAGGGCGGTGTCCAGGCTGGCCACTGTGGTCTCGGTGGAATAGAAGGTCTTAGTGGGTGCCTCTTTGCCTTCGGCAGGCTGGATTTCCACCGAATAGACAGGCACCAGATAGAATGCGTGATAGAGCAAAGAGGCGGCAGCAGAACGGGTCAGGGGCTCGTCGGCCCGGAAGGTTCCGTCCCCCACCCCCTGGATGACCCCCCGGTCGGCCAGCCGCTGGATGCTGGTGGCGTAAGAGCTTTCCTGGGTGTCGGACAGGTTGGCGGCCAAACTGCCTGTGGCCAGGGAGCAGGTCAGGCCCAACGCCAGGGCCAGGGATAGCATTCGCTTGTGTTTCATTGTGTCTCTCCTTTCTCTTTTAGGGATATTTATTATATCATGGTAATGGTGAAGCGTACATCATGTTTTTGTAAGGTTTTCAAATTTTTTTGGTCAAATCCTCACTGCCAAACCACGCAAAAACAAAGCCCGTGGCCGGGTGCATCGCACTCTGCCACGGGC
>CAZHWK010000062.1:0-8247 GCA_964536405.1 uncultured Oscillospiraceae bacterium | reverse complement strand
TTCTGCACCCGGTTTGCGATGTCCAGGGTGCCCGACAGCTTCTTTTTCACAGTCAGCCGGGCCTTTTCTGCACTTTCACGGCTGCGCTTGTTGATGAGGACCTGGTCGGCAATCTTGCCAGCGTCAAAGGGGTTTTCGATAAAATAGACCTGAAGCTGGGACCGGAGGAACTCGGTCATGGCCTCCTGCACAAATTTGTTGCTGATGGCCTTTTTGGTCTGGTTTTCATAGCTGGTTTGGGTGGAGAAGTTGTTGCTCACCAGCACCAGGCAGTCCTGCACGTCGGCCCAGGTAATTTTGCTTTCGGCCTTCTGGTACTTGCCCTGCTGGCGCAGATAGCCGTCAATCCCAGACACAAAGGCCGAGCGCATGGCCTTTTCCGGGGAGCCCCCATGCTCCAGCCAGGAGGAGTTGTGGTAATGCTCAATGATGTTCACCGTGTTGGAAAAACAGAAGGCCAGCGACAGCTTGACCTTGTACTCGGGCTTGTCCTCCCGGTCCCGGCCCCGCCGCTCGGTCTGCCAAAACACGGGGGAGGTCAGGCTTTTCTCCCCGGCCAGCTCGGACACATAGTCCACAATGCCCTGCTCGTACTTGAATTCGGTGGTTTCGAATTTTCCATCCACTTGATTTCGGAACAGGAAGGTAATTCCCGCATTGACGACGGCCTGCCGCTTGATGGTTTCCGCAAAATACTCGGCGGGGATGTCGATGTCGGTAAAGACCTCCAAATCGGGCTTCCAGCGGAATTTGGAGCCGGTTTTCTTCCCGTTCCAGGGTGTTTTTTGCAGCCCCCCCACATTTTCGCCCTTCTCAAAGTGGAGGCTGTACTCAAAGCCATCCCGGTGGATGACGGCGTCAAAATATTCGCTGGCATACTGGGTGGCGCAAGAGCCAAGACCGTTCAGACCCAGGGAGTATTCATAGTTGTCCCCGTCCCCGGTGCCGTACTTGCCACCGGCGTAAAGCTCGCAAAAGACCAGCTCCCAGTTAAATTTCTGCTCGGCCTCGTTCCAGTCCACCGGACAGCCCCGGCCAAAGTCCTCCACCTCGATGCTTTTGTCGGCATACCGGGTCACCGTAATGGTGGTGCCGTGACCCTCCCGGGCCTCGTCAATGGCGTTACTTAGAATTTCAAAAACGGCGTGCTCACAGCCCTCCAACCCGTCCGAGCCGAAGATGACCCCCGGACGCTTACGAACCCGGTCGGCCCCCTTCAGGGCGGAAATGGACTCATTGCCGTAGTTTTTGCTGCCTTTTGTCGCCATGGTGTTCCCTCACTATACATTTAATCAATATAGTTTATCCCATTTTATAGTAAGCGGTCAACCCCGTTGCCTATAAAATGTTTGCACCCCCTGTCGGCCGGTGCTTGGCAGGGAATAGATACCCCAGGGCGGAAAGGGGCGGATGGGGTGAATAGACCCTCGCATAATTGTCCATACTGGCCATATACTGGAAACTGAGAGGAGGCCCGCAATGGAACAGTTAGTCAAGGCGTTTCCCTTTCACCGGGGAGCCGGGTCCCGTACGGAAGAAGAGAAGCGTGAGCTGCAAGGGTGTATGGAGGAGATACGCAGAAGTATCAACCAGGCTTATGTGGCCTTTAACATGGCCGACGATGCCGATTTGATTGAGTCCTGCGTGTTTGAAATCAATGCCCTGCAGGCTCGGTACAACTACCTGCTCAAGCAGGTCAAATGGCTGGAGGAGGGGGAGAAATGAAGAGCTTAGGGCGCTTTACGGTACGCACCGGGGCAGGCCTGGGCGTGCTGGCCCTTTTTTCCGGACTGGGGGAGGCCATCGGAGTACATCTGGGGGTCAACCTGGTCAACGGTTTGCTGCTGGGACTGCTGGGGGCCCCGGGCTTCGGCCTGCTGCTGATGCTCAACTGGGCACTGCGGTAAGAAAAAGGTCGGCAATACGGTGTATTGCCGACCTTTTTGGCGTGGGACAACGTCCCACAGGGCAATTTATATGGCATTCGGCCCGTCCCGGGCCGTGCCTAAAACTTTAGCCGTGGGACAACGTCCCACATGGCAGTTTATATTAGGCAAAGCCTAATATAAACATTCCTTAAATCTTGCCGGGTTTTCGTTGACTTTAGAGCCTGGGCGGACTAAGATAAAAACAGATATTTAGTTCGTACACGAAAAACAAATTTGAGGTGTTCTGCCATGAATGTAAGCGATGAAATTTTAGACGTGTATCTCAAGGTAACCCAGCATGCCTCCCGGCAATTTAGGCTTCACTTTGGCAAGCTCAATCTGACCTTTCCCCAGGCCTTAATTTTAAATGCGCTGCTGGCTGACGCCCCCATGCCCGTCTCCCTGTTGGCGGAAAAAACGGGAAGTGCCAACTCCACGGTTTCCGGTATTCTGGACCGGCTGGAAAAGTTGGATTTGGTGCGGCGGGAGCGCAGCGAAAACGACCGTCGTGTCATTTATGTAAACCTGACCGAAAAATGCCGTGCCATGCGGGAGGATGCCCGCACCGATGTGCGGGGCTACTTTGCCGGCCTGCTGGACGAGCTGACCGAGGAGGAAAAGCAAGAGGTGCTCCGGGGATTGAGCAGATTGGATCAGGTGCTGGAGCAAGGAAAGGGGGAGCCGAAATGAGCCGGAAACGGTTCTACGGCTATGGTTCTTACCGGGGCACGTCCCGGAGCAGCGGGATCTTAAAAGGCGTTGCCCTCTTTCTGGTGGGGGTGCTTATCTTGGCGGTTGCAGCCTTTTTCTATCTCCAACAGTACATGGTCTATGAGGATGACGGCACCGTTCGGCTGGATATCCCGTTTTTTCAGCGGGAAACCCCCACTCCAAGCCCGATTCCCAGCGGGCCTGTTTCCGTGACCACAGCGCCGTCCCCCACGCCAACCCCCACCCCACGGCTGGCGCAGAGTGATGTGCGCCCCGTGGCCCTGGGCATCGAGGCTCTGTATGACGGGACTGCCCTCAATGCCGTGACCGAGGCTGGGGCCAATTCTGCCCTGTTTGACATGAAGGGGGATACGGGGGAGCTTGCCTGGGTCAGCGGACAGTCTTTGGCGGTGGAAGCCAAGGTATCGGCCGGAGATCCGACTTTGAACGTGGCTATCAAGGCCTCTGCCGAGGACGATGAGGTCTACCGTGTGGCCCGGATTTCCTGCTTTAAGGACAACCTGCTCTCCAATGCAGACTATAACCTGGCCATTTTGACCAACAGCGGCTACCGTTGGACCGACCCGGAGAAGGTTCGCTGGGTCAGTCCAACCAATCAGACGGTTCGTGACTATCTCACCGCCCTGTGCGTGGAGCTGGCGGACCTGGGCTTTGACGAAATTCTGTTGGACCATGCGGGCTACCCCCCAAAGGGGCAGCTGGGCTATATCAAAAAGGGGCCTTTGTATAACGCTGAAGAGTTTGAAACGGTGATTTCTGATTTTTATGCCCAGGTGGCCAAGGCGTTGGAGGGGACTGACGTGCGCCTGAGTGTGGTCTGGGACCCGACCCAAAGTGCCCTCACCGGCCAGACCGAGAAAGGCATCACCGCCGCCGGGGCGGTTCCTGTTCTGCGGGGAGAGGATGGCCGGTACCTTTGGCCCGCTGCGGCAAAAAATAGCCAAAATTTGATGGTGCAAACAGGGGGAAACGACTAAAAAACAAAAACTTTGTGGCAATTTTAACAAAGTTTTTGTTGCAATATTAACAAAGTTTGCTCTTGAAAATTGGGTAATTTTCATGTAAGATGGCTAGTATCCTCATTATTTTCCTTGTAAAAATCAGGTGAAAGGCGGTGAGACAATGTCACTGGAAGCAATTAAGCAGGTGACCGAAACCGAAGCCAAGGCCCGTGCCGAGCTGGCCGAGGCACAGGTAGCGGCCAAGCGGGTGGTAGCCGACGCCAAGCGGCAGGGCGAAGAGAAGCTGGCGGCCGCACTGGCCCAGGCCGAGCAGAAGGCCAAGGCCGAAATGACCGAGGCCGAGGCCCGGGCCGCCCGGCACGCCGAGCAGGCCGAGGCTGAAAGCCGGAACGCCTGCGAGCAGCTCAAACAGCAGGCCGCACAGCACCTTTCCCAAGCGGCCGACTTCATTGTGGAAAGGGTTGTGGGTAAGTAATGGCCATTGTCAGAATGAAGCGTCTGCGGGTTATTGCCCTGGCCAGGCAGCGGGACCAGATTTTGGCCCGCCTGCACCACGCTGGCTGTGTGGAGCTGTCCGAGCCGGAGGTTGAACTTTCCGACCCCCAGTGGACCGCCTTGCTGGCCCGAAGTGAAAGCAATTTGTCCCAGGTGCGAACCCAGCTTGGGCAGGTCAAAAGTGCGCTGCAGACCCTGCAAAAATATGTCCCTGCGAAAAAGGGACTCTTCCCCGGGCGGACCCCCATCAAGGAGGAGGATTTCTTCCGCTCCGGGGCGATGGATCCGGCCCTTAAAACTGCCGGGGAAATTAACGATCGGGAAAGGGAAATCCTTTCCTTACAAGCCCAGGAGGTCCGTCTGGCCGCCAAACGCACGGCCCTCATGCCGTGGGCAACCCTGGATGTGGACCTGGGCACAGGGGCCACCAAAAACGTGAACATTGCCTTTCTGGTCTGTCCCGCCGGGGTGGATATGCAGGCCCTGATGGCCGCCGTGACCCAGGCCGCCCCGTCGGCCCAGGTGGTGGAGGCATCCACCGACAAGGAGCAGCACTATTTCCTCTACCTCTGCCATAAGAGCCAGGAGCAGGCCGGAGCCGAGGCCATGAAGCCCTTCGGGGTGGCCCAGGCCGGGCTGAAGGACTTTACCGGCACGGCAAGCCAGAATCTGGCAACCCTCACCCGGGAAAGTCAGGAGCTGGCCGCTCGCCAGACCGCCTTGGTGGAGGAGATTAAGGCACTGGCCTCTGGTCGCCATGACCTGAATATCGCTGTGGACCGCCTGCGCCAGGAGGAAACCAAGCAGGCCGCCGCCCAGCGGGGGCTGACCGATGAAACCATCGTCTTTTTCACCGGCTGGGTGACCGAGCCGGAGGAACAAAAGGCCATTCATGAGCTGGAGAAATTTCCCTGTGCCTGGCAGACCGAGGTGCCCAAGCAGGAGGATTATCCCAAGGTTCCGGTGAAGCTGAAAAACAACTGGCTCACCCGTCCCCTCAATATGGTCACCGAGATGTACTCCCTGCCCGCTTACGACGGGGTGGACCCAAACCCCTTGATGGCTCCCTTCTTCATCCTCTTTTACGGCATCATGATGGCCGACATGGGATATGGCCTTCTCATGATGCTGGCCAGTGTCATTGTGCTGAAAAAGGGAAAGCCCCGGGGAGGCATGCATAACTTCTTTTCCCTGCTGGGTCTGTGCGGTATCAGTACCTTTCTGATGGGTGCCCTCACCGGGGGCTTCTTCGGGGACTTTTTGACCCAGGTGGTGCTGATTACCACAGGGAAGCACTTTGCTCTGCCCAGCCTGTTTACCCCCCTGGACGATACCCTGTCCATTCTGGTGGGGGCCATGGTGTTGGGCTTTATCCAAATTGTCACCGGCATGGCGGTCAGCTTTGTCAAAAAGCTCAAAGATGGCCAGGTGATGGATGCCATATGGGAAGAGGTCACCTGGTGGGTGGTCTTCCTGGGGGCCGGTCTGGCCATTGCAGGGATGACCAATCTGGTTCTCATCCTGGGCGGTGTCATGATTTTGGCGGGGGCCGCCTGGGGGGCCAAGGACAAAGCTGGCTTTGGCAAGGTCACAGGCACGCTGATGGGAATTTTCGGTTCCCTCTATAACCATGTGACCGGTTATTTTGGCGACATCCTTTCTTACTCCCGTCTGATGGCCCTCATGCTGGCGGGCAGTGTCATTGCCCAGGTCTTTAACACCCTGGGTGCCATCCCCGGCAATCTGTTTATCTTCTTCATCATTTCCCTGGCGGGCAATACGCTGAACTTTGCCCTGAACCTGCTGGGCTGTTACGTCCATGATTTGCGCCTGCAATGTCTGGAATACTTCGGCAAATTTTATAAGGACGGCGGAAAGCCCTTTAGACCCCTGGAAGTGGATACCCAATATGTAGACGTCATCAACAATTAAGGAGGAAATTCACATGACTTTTCTGGAATCTATCGGCGGGTTGGCCCTGGCCTTGTTCGGGGCCGGTCTGGCAGCGGTTTTAAGCGGTATCGGCTCGGCCAAGGGTACCGGCATCGCCGGTGAGGCCGGTACCGGCCTTCTGTGCGAGGACCCCTCCAAATTTGGTAAAGTGCTGATTTTGCAGGTTATTCCCGGCACCCAGGGCCTGTACGGCCTGGTGGTCTGGTTCTTCGCCGTGTTCCGCATGGGCCTGCTGTCCGGGGTGCTGCCCCAGCTGACCGTGGCCCAGGGCCTTCAGTATTTTGCCGCCTGTCTGCCCATGGCTTTGGGCGGCCTGTTCTCGGCCATTGCCCAGGGCCGTGTGGCCGCCGGGAGCATTAACATCCTGGCCAAGAAGCCCGACGACTGGTCCAAGGGCATGATTTTGTGTATCACCGTCGAGTTTTACGCCATTTTGTCGCTGCTGGCCTCCATGCTGATGATTATCAATATCAGCGGCTAAAGGCGGTCTGACTATGAATGGAATTGAAAAAATTACCGGCCAAATTGAGGCCGACGCAAAAGCCGAGGCCCAGGCTGTTTTAAGCAAGGCCCAGGCTGAGGCCGACGCTATCACCGCAGAATTCGAAGCCCGCATCGCCAAGGAGCAGGCCGCCGCCGCCCAAAAGAGCCAGGCTGCCGCCGCCCAGCGGGAGGAGCGGCTTGCCTCGGTAGCCGCTCTGGATGCCCGCAAGGATTTGCTGGGTGCCAAGCAGGAGATGGTGTCCAAGGCCTTTGATATGGCCATGGAGAAGCTTTGCTCCCTGCCTGACGAGCAGTACATTGACCTTCTGGCCAACCTGGCGGTCAAGGCGGCCTCCACCGGGCGGGAAACCGTCATCTTCTCCCAGAAGGACCGCAACCGGGTGGGCAAGGCGGTGGTCATGAAGGCCAACGAAGAGCTGGCTAAGCGGGTGGCCCCCCGCCTGCCCGAGGAGCTGGGGGAAACCAAGACCGGGGCCTTCCTGGAAAAGGTGGTCACCGGGGCCTCGGCCCTGATTGCCGGAACCGGGATGCTGACCCTCAGCGAAAAAACCGCCCCCATCCAGGGGGGGATTATCCTGGCCGACGGGGATGTGGAGGTCAACTGTGCCTTCGAAACCCTCATTCGGCTGGCCCGGAACGATTTGTCCGGGCAGGTTGCCAAATTGCTGTTTGAGTAAAGGGGGGCGAGGGCCTTGGCTAAAATCAAAGACACGGACTATCTGGCCTTGTCGGCTCGGGTCCACGCCATGGAGGGCTCCCTCCTGTCACGGGACCGGCTGGAGCGGATGCTGGAGGCCCGCACCCATGAAGAGGCCGTCAAGGTCCTCTCCGAGTGCGGCTATGGCGAGCTGACCGAAATCACCCCGGAAGGGGTGGACCGGCTTCTGACCCGGCGGCGGGAGAGCGTGATTCGAGGACTGGAGGGCGGCGTGCCCGACCCCCGGCTGCTGGACGTGTTTAAACTCAAATATGATTATCACAATTTAAAAACCCTCCTCAAGGCCGAGGCCCTGGGCAAGGACCAGGACCGTCTGCTCATGGAGGGGGGACGGATTTCGGTGAACGAGCTGAAGGAAAAGCTGGCTGGCACTGCCGGCGGCAGCCTGCCCGAGCCTTTGGCCCGGGCCGTGAAGGAGGCCCGTGAGGTCCTCCATGCCACCGGGGACCCACAGCGGCTGGACTTCGCCCTGGACCGGGCCTACTTTGCCGATATGGCCGCCCTGGCCCGGGACACTGAAAGTAGCTACCTGATGGGCTATGTGGCCATTTTGGTGGATACGGCCAACCTGCGGTGCCTGGTTCGGGCCCTGCGGATGAAAAAGGGGGCCGATTTCCTGAAGGGCATCCTCTTTGAAGGAGGCAAGGTAGGCCCCTCGGGCATCCTGTCCGTAGCCGCCGCCGGCGGGGAAAAGCTTGCCGAGCTGTACGCCGGAACCGCCCTGACCCAGGCCGCCGAGCTGGGGGCCAGGGCTGTGGCCGGGGGCGGGCTGACCGCCTTTGAAAAGGCCTGTGACAATGCCGTGACCGCCTACCTGGCGGGGGCCAAGTATGTCCCCTTTGGGGAGGCCCCGGTTATCGGTTTCCTGGCCGCCGTGGAGGCCGAGCTTGTCAACCTTCGGATTATCCTCTCGGGCCGGTGGGCCGGTCTGGGGGCCGATATCATCCGGGAAAGG
>CAZHWK010000061.1:0-8264 GCA_964536405.1 uncultured Oscillospiraceae bacterium | reverse complement strand
CAGAACGGCTCTTAAAGAGCGGCAAGCCCTTCCTGGACAGGAAGGGACGGTTTGCGTATCAAAAGAGCCGCCGCAGCTGCGGCGGCTCTTTTGGATCACAACATCACTTACAGGACGAAGCCCAGCACCAGGTAGAGGGCAATGGCACCCACAGCAAAGCACAGGGAGTAGGGCAGCTGGGTCTTAACATGGGCCACCACGTCACAGTCGGTGGAGGAGCAGGACATGATGGTGGTATCGGAAATGGGAGAGGTATGGTCGCCAAACACAGCGCCGCCGGCAATGGCACCCACAATCATGGGAATGTGGACATTCAGGGTCAGAGCCATGGGCAGCAGGATGGGCATCATGATGGCGATGGTACCTGCGCTGGAACCGGTGGAGAAGGAAATCACGCAGGTAAACAGGAAGGCAATGGCAGTGAAAATAGCGGGGTTGATGAACTGAACCAGAGCCTCGGAGAGGTAAGCGGCAGTGCCCAGCTCGCCCAGCAGGCTGCTCATGGCGTAAGCAAAGACCATGATGGCCACAATGTCCATCATATTGCCGCAGCCCTGGAAGAAGGAACCGATGTTCTGCATGACGCTGCCCGCCTTGCTCAAGGTCATGGCGACGATGAGATAGAGGGTCCCGGCCATAATGCCAAAAATCAGACCGCTTTCGGCATCACCGTTCATCATGTTGCCGCCGCCGCTGTACAGGATATAGGACACGGTGACTGCAATCATGAGAAGCATGGGGATCAGCAGGAACTTGGCATTCTTGGGGTCGCCCTCCAGGCAGCTCTCGTCGGCCCGGGGGTCGGCGCAGGGAGTGGAGGCCATGTAGGCCGCTTCGGCCTTACGCATGGGGCCAAAGTCCTTACGCAGCAGAATGAATGCGGCCACACCCACCACAGCGAACAGGCAGTAGAAGTTAAAGGCGATGCCCTGCACCATCTGGGCGGTGGGGTTCTCGATCCCCTGGGCCTCAATGAAGCTGGCAATGTAGGGCCCATAAGCCGCAATGGGGATAAGGATGGACATGGGAGTGGCGGTGGAGTGGACAATCCAGGCGGTCTTTTCCGGCGAAATGCCGAAAGCCCGGGTGAGGGGGCGGGAGATAGAGCCGGTAATCATCACGCTGAGGGTACCGTCGATAAACACCAAAACACCGATAACCCAGGTGAACAGCTCGGCGCCCACACGGGACTTGACCACGCTGCGCTTCTGAACCATCAGCGCAGTGAAGCCCTTCAGGCCGCCCGCCTTCTCAATCAGGTAGAACATGCCGCCCAGAGTGAGAAGAATGATGATGATGGATGTACTGGAAGAGCTGGAGAAAACACCGACGATCATGTCTTTGGTGCCTTCCAGCATTCCCATGATGCTGTACCCGGAGAGCATGAAGTTGCCCACCAGAAGAGAGGCGAACAAAGCTAAAAACACGTTCTTTGTCGCCAATGCCAGGACGATTGCCAGGATGGATGGAATGACACTCAGAATGCCGAATTCCATGCGGGAACACCTCCTTCAAAAATTGAACAGGCTTGTTGTACCATATCCGACGCCTAAAAAAATAGAAAGTAGTTTACAATTCAAAGTAGAAAAAACTAAAAATTCGACATTTCTACCTTTTCTCTTTGTCCAAACTGATTGACAAGAGCCATATTTTTTGTAAAAATCTCCACACAATTGTAAGTTACTTTATATTTTTTAAGCGCTGTGATATGCTATAACCAAAACAAAGGAGGGGCAGGGAATGTCAGTAAAAAAAGACTTTTCGCCGTGGATTCGCTACACCCCAGACCACTGGGGGCCTTTATTGCAGGAACGATACCTCATTCGACTTAAGAGCAAGACGGTTATTTACAATCAGGAGGAGGATATTTCCCAAATCTATATTGTAAAAAGCGGCCGGGTTCGCCTTTCCTACTTCACCAGTGAGGGGGCCGAGAAAATTTATATTTTCGCCCTAAGCGGCTGTATGTTTGGGGAGGAAACCTGCTTTGAGCCTGAGGCCCAATTCCTTCATGCCGCCACCATCGTAGACTGCGAGCTGTACTGCATCCCCAAGGAAGAGTTTCTTCATTACCTGTCCCAGAATACCGCCCTCAATGCTCAGGTTCTCTCCTCCATGTCCCACAAAATCCATGTGCTGATGGAGCATATCCGGCGGCTTTGCTTTTTGGAAGCCAGAAACCGGGTGGCCGCCGTCTTTGTGGATTTGGTATCGGTCTATGGTGTGGCGGTGGAGGGGGGCATCCGCATTGAGCTTCCCATCATTCAGCAGGGCATCGGAAACCTGGTGAAAACTTCCCGCCTCACGGTGAACAAAACCATCGGTGAATTTGAGGAGTTGGGTATTCTGAAAAAAGTTCGGGGCCGGTTCGTGGTCTATGACCTGGATGCCCTGAAAGCACTGAGCCACATCAATTAGAGCATTTCTGAAAGAAGGTGTCCTATGAAAAAAATTGCCATCCTGGGGTTTGGATGTGCGGGCTATCACTGTGCCAAAACCCTGCGGGACGAAGGCTTTGAGGGGGCTATCCATGTCTTTTCCGACACCGACCAGCCCCCTTACAACCCTATGCTGACCACCTATTACGCCGGGCGTAAGCTCCCCTGGAACGGGCTTTTCCCCTTTGGGGACCTACATAGCATTGCCAAGGGCCTGGGCCTTATCCTTCACACCGGGGTGCCTGTCACCCGGCTGGATGGGGCTGAAAGGGCCGTGGTACTGGCCGACGGAAGCCGAAGCATCTTTGATGCCATTTTGATTTCCACCGGGGCCAGGGTCTTTGTCCCCCCTCTGCCCAATCTGCCCCAGCGCAACATTTACAGTATGCGTACCCCCGCCGACGCTGATGCCCTGCGGAAGCGTCTGGACGAGGGAACGGTCCGCCGGGCCGTGGTGGTGGGTGCTTCCATGGTGGGTATCAAGGTGGCCGAGCTGTTCCAAAAGGCAGGGGCTCACTGTGTTTTGGCCGACCTGGCCCCCTCCCTCTTTCCCCTGGCCGCCGCCCCCGAAGTTGGGGGTGAGCTGGCTCGCCGGGTGGAGGAAAAGGGAGTTTTCCTAAAACTGGGAGTCGGCCTGTCCGGCATTGAGGAGCAGGGGGACGGCCTTCTGGTTCACTTCGGGGAGGAAGCTCTGGAGGCCGATGTGGCCGTGCTGGCCATTGGCACCCGCCCCAACCTGGACTTCATCACCCCCGACGACCCCATTGTGGACCGGGGTGTGCTGGTCAACGAGAAAATGGAAACCTCCCTGCCCGGAATTTATGCCGCCGGGGACTGTGCCAGCGGATGCAACATCCAGGACGGCAAACATCAAATCATCGGCCTGTGGGCCAATGCAGGCTATCAGGGCATCACAGCCGCCGGGGCCATGCTGGGCAAGGCAGTGAGCTACCCCGGCAATCTGCTCCACAACATCACCCATTTCATGGACATGGACTTCATCGGCTTTGGTGACGTTCGGGCCCAGGGTGAGGTCATTCGATATGCCAAGGATGGCTTTTTCCTCTATGCCGTACGGCAAGAGGGCAAGCTGGCCCTTGTGAACATTGTGGACAATCACACCATTAGCGGTATCATCAAAAATTATATGACCCGGAAGTTTTTGGGCCGGGACGAGCCTATCAGCCCCATGCAAAAGGTCATTCTGCTTCGCAATGGGCTCACCCCCGCCATCATTGAGCTTTTGGAGTCCCCACAACTGGAAGGAGGGCACGTCCATGGATGAGTTGGAGCGCCTGAAAAAAGCCAAAATTCCCGGTGCAGAAACCGGCATTACGGTCAAAAGCACCCTGTGCGACATCTGCTGTCCCTCCTTTCACTGCGGCATTGACGCCTATGTGCAGGACGGCAAGGTGGTCAAAATTGAGGGAACGGCCGACCATCCGGTCAACCACGGTCTGCTGTGCCCCAAGGGGCTGTCAAACCGCCAGTACCTCTATCGGGAGGACCGCATCCGTACCCCCCTGCGCCGGGTGGGTGAGCGGGGTGAGGGCAAATTTGAGCCCATCTCCTGGGAGGAGGCCTATGCCGAAATTGCCCAGAAGCTGGGCACCATCAAGGCCGAAAGCGGCCCGGAAAGCGTCATCTTCTATTCGGGGTATTCCAAGTGGTACCGCCCCTTCCTCCATCGCTTTAGCTATTCCTTTGGTTCCCCCAACTACCTGACCGAGTCCAGCAGCTGCATGACCTCCACCTTCTTAAATTGGTGGGTCACCACAGGCAATCCCATGTGTTCCTCCGACGTGATGGGGGCCGGGGTTTTCCTAGGCTGGGCCTTTAACCCCTACTATTCCCGCCATCTGGCCGCCCTCAACGTGGAAAAACGCAAGACTGAGGGCATGAAGGTCATCATCATTGACCCCCGGATTACCCCCACCTCCCTCCGGCTGGCCGACCTCCACCTGCGCCCCCGAACCGGCACCGACGGAGCGGTGGCCCTTGGTCTGGCCCACATCCTCATTCGGGACGGCAAGACCGACTTGGAATACATTAAAAAATATGTCCATGGGTACGAAGAGTACGCCGCCTATGTGAGCGACTTTACCCCTGAAAAGGTGGAAGCCCTCACCGGGGTGGCCGCCGCTCTGCTGGAGGAGGCGGCCGCCATGATTGCCGATAATCTCCCCTTGGCCATCAATGAGAGTGCCGCCCCCATCGCCCATCATCGCAACGGCTTCCAGAATTACCGGGCCATCATGTCCCTGTCGGCCATTCTGGGCTGCTTTGACCGGCCGGGCGGGCAAATTCCCGTCCAGTTCAGCTACAACTATCAGGCCGGCGGCTTCCAGACCCGGGAGGACGACTTCATTATGGCCCATCACGACCGGGTGAAAGCCCCCGCCGTCGGGGCACAGCGATTCCCGGTCTGGAACGACTTTATTCACGAGGCCCAGGCCAACGACCTCTCCCGCCAGATTGAGGAGGGGACCCCATACCCCATTCGGGCCATGGTGGGCTTCGGCATGAACTACCGCATCTCCCCTGACGACCAGCGGCTCAAGGAAAATCTGATGAAGCTGGACTTTTTGGTGAACACCGAGCTTTTCCTCACCGACACCTGCAAATTCTGCGACATTGTGCTGCCCGCCTGCACCTCCTTTGAGCGGGGCGAGGTCAAGGCCTATGGTGGTGGGCATCTCTTTGGCACCACCCCGGTGGTGGAGCCTCTCTACGAGTCCAGGAACGACGCCCAAATTCTCTGTGAGCTGGCCAGGGCCATAGGCCTGGAGGATGAGCTATTGACCCAGGGGCCGGATGCCTGCTGGGAATGGATTTTGCAGGATTTGCCCGTCACCCTGGAGGGGCTGCGGGCCTCCTCCAAGCCGGTGAAGCTGCCCGGCCTGACCCCCTATATCCCCGGCACCATGCTGGAGCAGGGACTGAATACCCAAAGCGGGAAGTTCGAGCTTTGGTCCCAGGCCATCGCCCAGTATCCCCATCTGGACCCCTTACCTACCTACCGTCCCCCCTTTGACACAGACACCGACCCCCAGTGGCCTTTCCACCTCTGCTCCTCCCCCCGGCTGCAAGGCACCCTCCACTCCCGACTCCACAAGGTGCCCTGGAACCGTTCCCTCCGTCCTGACCCCATGGCCGACCTCAATCCCGAGGATGCCAAGGAGCTGGGCATCGCCCAGGAGGATTGGATTGAACTTTCCTCCCCCAAGGGCACCATTCGGATGAAGGCCAATGTAAGCGGCAAGGTGGACCGTGGCATGGTCTATTTCTACCACGGATACAGCGAAGCCGACGCCAATACCTTGACCGACAACGAAAATCTGGATCCCTATTCCGGCTTTCCCGGCTATCGGAGTACCAGAGTGAGCATGAGGAGGGTGTAAGATGGAAAAGATGATTTTTGACTTTGACCCCTCCCTGTGCACCGGGTGCTCGGCCTGCGTCATGGCCTGCCTGGATCAGAATGATGTGGATGTGGTCCATCACCAGCATCCCTTCCGCAACGTGGCCGAGTTGGAGGAGGGAACGAAATTTTCCTTCCTGTCGGTGGCCTGCATGCACTGTGAGGATGCTCCCTGCGTCATGGGCTGTCCCAGCGCCTGCCTATATAAGGACCCCGAAAGCAGCCTGACCCTGTTTGACAACACCAACTGCATTGGCTGTCACTCCTGCGCTATGGCCTGCCCCTTCGGGGCCCCCTCCTTCAACGGCGAGGGGAAGCTGGACAAGTGCGACGGCTGTGTGGAACGGCTGCGCCGTGGCCTCATTCCGGCTTGCGTACGGGTCTGCCCCACCGGGGCCCTCACCTGCCACCCGGCCAGTCAGTACCCCAAAGCCCAGAAGGAGCGTTCCCTGCGGACACTGGCCCAACAGCTTTTGGAAGAGCAGGGTACACCTTAAGCCCTGTTTTAGATAACTCCATCCCCCTGCGCGCAACACATCGGAAGGCGGCACTTCTGACCCAATGTTGAAAAGAGAGGGAGAACGTTATGAACGAAAACAAACGCTTGGAATTCCGTTTCGGTACCCTTGGCAAACTCTTTCCCCTGCTGGTAGCTGTTATTTTCATCGTCTGGGCGGCCATCAGCCAGTCCAACGTGAACGGCTATGTGGTGGCCTTCTTTATGGCCGTTATCTTTGGCATCATCCTGGTGAAGGATGAAAAGGCCTATGGACAGGCCATTATTTCGGGGCTGACCAAACCCATGTTCCCCGTCATTGCCCTGGCGGTCATTCTGGCCGCTGTGTCCGGCAAGCTGATTTCGGGCAGCGGCATGGTTCAGACCATCGCCGCCTATGCGGTACAGGCCGGCTTCACCGGCAAGCTTTTTGCCGCCGCCACCTTCCTGATCACCTGCCTGCTGGCCTTTTCCACCGGCACCTCGGTGGGAACCTATATGGTGGTCATTCCCATCCTCTTCCCTGTTGGGGTTATGACCGGGGTTTCCCCCATCTACATGATTGGCGCCATCGTGTCGGGTGCCGCCTTCGGGGATAACCTGGCCCCCATTTCGGACACCACCATCGCCTCGGCCGCCACTCAGAACGCCGAGCTTGGCAAGGTGGTCAAGACCCGGATGAAGTACTCCATCCCGGCCGCCCTGGTGGCTCTTTCTTGCTTCCTTCTGTTTACCAAGGTGGAAGCCGGCACTGCCGCTCTGGAGGCCGCCCAAGTGGCTCCCAAGCCCCTGTCCCTGGTCATGCTTGCTGTGCCCGCCGTCATCATCATCCTGTGCCTGATGAAAAAGCACCTCATCACCGCCCTCTCCTGGGGCGTGATTGCCGGTATCGTGGTAAGCCTTGTCAGCGGAATTTACAAGATTGCCGACCTGCTGGCCTTCCCCGGTGGTTTCAAGGTGAGCGGGCTGGTCATTGACTCCATCAACGGGTGCATGGGCACCGTGGCCATGCTCATCGGCGTGTTTGCCATGCTGGGTATTCTGGAGCGCAGCGGCCTGTTTGAGGACGTGGGCCGTGGTCTGGCCAAGCTGGCCAAGGGTCCTGCCAGCACCGAGATCACCATTGTGGGCTGTGTGGGTATTCTAAGCATGGTCACCGGGGTTATCTCGGTCGCCATCGTGGCCATGGGTGATTTGGTCAAGGAGCTGGGCGAAAAGGCCGGGCTGGACCCCTATCGCCGCTCCAACCTGATGGACTGCGCCGGGTGCGTGTTCTGCTTCCTGGCTCCCTGGACCGTCCACTGCGTCATTCCCGCCATGAAGGCCGCCGAGTTCGGGGAGGCCTTCGCCGTGGCTCCCGCCTCCATCCCCTTCGTAAACTTCTATTCCATTGCCATGCTGGTGATTTTGGTCATTTCCATCGCCACCGGCTACGGGCGAAAGAGCAAGTAAGCGTGGTTGCCGCCAACCGCTGTTCATGCTGATAAGCGGAACACCTCCGGCCTTAGGGCTGGAGGTGTTCTTGCTGTCTGGCTTCCAATTTTCGGGTCACAAGGTCCACCGCCATATCCACCGCACGGCGGGTGATGTCGTATCGCTTGGCCACTATATTCCGGGCTTGCTCCATACCCAAACCTTGGTCGTCCATAAGCTCCATCATATCCATCATGTACAAAACACCTTTGAGGTTTGGCTTGACCCCGCATTCCATGAGCATAATACGAAATTTGGGTCTGTTCATCCTTCTCAGCTCCTCTGAATAAGATATATTCACATTGTATCACACTCTTTTGATTTACGATATATCTTACACATAATTTTTCCCTTTACGATACATTTTATATAAGATTTATCTTATATAAGGTGGATGTTTTATGAATACAAAGGATGCTGTTGACCTTAGAATACA
>CAZHWK010000060.1:0-8382 GCA_964536405.1 uncultured Oscillospiraceae bacterium | reverse complement strand
CCCAGCGGCTTGTGTTGCGGGCCGCCCTGGACATTCTGGACGAAACCGAACGGCAGGTTGTCATGCTGCATGCCGTTTCCGGTTTGCGCCACCGGGAGATTGCCGCCGGCCTGGGCCTGCCTATTGGCACTGTTTTAAGCAAATATCGCCGTGCGCTGACCAAACTGCAAAAAAGGTTGAATGAGGAGGAGGTGTAGAGCTGTGGCAAGAAGAAGTAAAAAAGAAACAGAGGCCCTCCTTGCCATGGCCCTAAGCGGTGCTACCCCCGATGTTTTTGAAGCGGTGTCCCAGCCTACGGTTCCGGTTGGAGAGGCCATACGCTTTACCTCTCTGCCCCGGAAAAAGCGGCCCATGGCATCGGCTCTGGCGGCCGCCTGCCTGCTGCTGGTGCTGGGGGGCGGCACATGGAGCTGGATGGCCGAGGCCGCCCTTATTGGCATTCAGGTGAACCCCTCTCTGGAGCTGAGCGTCAACCGCTGGGAGCGGGTCATTGGGGCCACCCCGTTAAACCAGGACGGTACCGATTTACTCTCCCGGGTAGAGTGGAAGTACCGGGAGTTGGACGAGGTGGCCGAGGATTTGGCCAAGGAACTGGAAGCGTGCGGATATTTCAAGCGACCCGAGGCCCAGGTGCTGGTGACTGCCGAGGGAAAGAGCAATGAGCAGGCCCTACGCTGGGCGGGCAAGGTGGCTCACGAACTGGAGGACAGGGACGACGGTGTGATTGTTACCGTGCAGGAGGGCCGCCTGGGTCCGAAGACCGAGGAAACCCCGGCCCCAACCCCTCCCGCTGACCCGGTTACCCCTGTACCCACTCCGATTCCGACCCCTGATCTAACCCCCACACAGACCCCTGTCCTTACTACCCCGACACCGACTCCGGTTCAGCCCTCGGCCCCTGTGGAAACCCCCGTCCCAACCCCGCCTCCCGCCATCCCCTCCCACGGCTGGGGGGATGACGAGGATGATTGGGATGACGACGATCACGACGATGATGATGACGAGGATTGGGACGGCGACCACGATGACGATACTGACGAGGATTGGTACGACGATGACGACGACGATGATGACCATGACGATGCCCGGGATGACGAGGATGATGACGACAAGAAGGACAAGGGCAATCAAAAGGACAAAGACGACCACGACGATGATTGATGTGTCCATGACTTAAAATGAATTCAATATGAATTCAAACTGAAATAATGCCATCACTTTTTTGTCACAATAGTGGCGAGGTGATGGCATTATGGCGTCAAAAAAGAATATCCGAAATATCAGTGCCCGCTTGGACGATGAAACCCGCAAGAAATTCAAGTATGTGGCCCAGTATGACAACCGTTCCATGAATAACATGGTTTCCATTCTGGTGCAGCAGTGTATCCGCCAGTTTGAGCAGGAGCATGGCCCTATCACGGCCGAGGAGCTGTCCGCTCTGGACGAGGATGAAGGAGTTACAAAAAGCGTCTAGTTTTCAGTACAGAGGTGGGAATATGAAGCGAGAAAAGCACTTGGGCCTGCGGGTTGATGAAGAAGTATACAATAAATTGCAGTATATGGCCAAGTATGAAGGCCGAAGCCTGAGCGGCCAAACGGTGTATTTGGCGTTGCAGTGTATACGTCAATTTGAGCAGGAGAATGGTGTCATCAGCGAAACTGATTTGAAAAATGCTTAACGCCCTACTTGACCTCCTCTTTCCGCCTAAGTGCCCCTTTTGCCACCGGGTGCTGGACCGGAAAGGGGAGGAGCCTTGCGCCCTCTGCCAAAAGGAGCTGCCCTGGGCTCCCGGGGCCTTGGGACAGCAGGGGGTGGAGCTGACGGCCGGGTGCGTTTCCCCGTTTTTTTACAAGGATGGGGTGCGGGAGGGCATCCACCGCTTTAAATTTCAAAACCGCCCCGGCTATGCCGGGAGTTTTGGTATGCTCATGGCCCAGGCGGTTGGGGATGCCTGGCCCGAGGTGCGCTTTGATGCGGTCACCTGGGTGCCCCTGTCCAAAAAGCGGCTTCGCAGGCGTGGCTATGATCAAGCCTGCCTGCTGGCCAAGGAGGTGGGGCGGCGGCTGGGACTTTCCTGCGAGGGGCTGTTGGTGAAAAATCGGCATACCCCTGCCCAGTCCGGGCAGGAGAGCGACGGACTGCGCCGGGTGAACGTGCTGAATGCCTATGAAACGGTGCCTAAGGCCGAGCTTGTGGGCAGGACCATTTTGCTGGTGGACGATGTGGTGACCACCGGCTCCACCCTGTCGGAATGTGCCCGCATTTTGCGTACCGGGGGAGCCGAGGCGGTCTATTGCGTCACTCTGGCCCGTGCCAGGAATTAAGCATTGAAAAGTCTCGAAAAATGGGTTATACTATGAAGAATAAGAGCCGATTTTTTGGGCTACAATGGAAAACATACGGAAAACTTTGAGGTGCAGATATGTTTAGTAAAGATATTGGTATCGACCTGGGTACCGCATCCATCCTGGTCTATGTCAGTGGTAAGGGCGTTGTTCTGCGTGAGCCCTCGGTGGTAGCCATTGACAAAAACACCGGAAAGCTGCTGAAGGTGGGTGCCGACGCCCAGAAGATGCTGGGGCGTACCCCCGGCAATATTGTGGCCATCCGGCCCCTGCGGGAAGGGGTTATTTCCGACTATGACATGACAGAGCGGATGCTCAAGGAATTTATCAAGAAGGTGACCTCCTTCCGCCTGTTCAAGCCCCGTATTATTATTTGCGTCCCCTCGGGCATCACCGAGGTGGAAGAGCGTGCCGTCATTGATGCCGGCGTCCAGGCCGGCGCCCGCCGGGTCTATCTGATTGAGGAGCCTTTGGCCGCCGCCATCGGTGCCGGTATCGATATCACCCGTCCCGACGGCCACATGATTGTGGACATCGGCGGCGGCACTTCGGATGTGGCGGTTATCTCCCTCAGCGGCATTGTGGAGTCCTGCTCCATCAAGATTGCCGGTGACCAGTTCGATGAAGCTGTGGTCAAGTACATCCGCCGTAAGCATAATGTGCTGATCGGTGAGCGGACGGCCGAGGAACTGAAGACCACCATTGGTGCTGTGTATCCTTTGGAGGAGGAGCAGACCATGGAGGTGAAGGGCCGCTGCCTGATGACCGGCCTGCCCCGTGTGTTTACCGTCACCTCCAGCGAGATGATTGAGGCCTTTGAGGAGCCCAGCAGCCGCATTCTGGAAGCCATCCACTCGGTGCTGGAGCGCACTCCCCCCGAACTGGTGGCCGACATCTCCACCAACGGTATCGTCATGACTGGCGGCGGAAGCTTGGTCAGCGGCTTTGATAAGCTGATTGAGTCCCACACCGGCATCACCACCCACGTGGCTGACGATGCAATTTCCTGCGTGGCCTACGGCACCGGCAAGAGCCTGGATTGGATTGCCGACCTTCAGGACGGCACCATGAATATCTCCCGCCGCCGTCAGATGAACGGCTAAGCCTATAAAAGCATCAAAAAAGACCGTGGAGCAAGGCTCCACGGTCTTTTACTTGCTGAGGGGATTTTTGTACCTTGCCTTCGGGGGACAGGCATCTGTCAGTCTTCCTCGCTTCGGTCCATCCGCCCTGTTTTGCACGCCTTCGCACTTCGTTGTCATGCTTTGGCGGCTCCACAACGGGCGGCTTCCCTCTGACTTGGAATACCGGCAGAGTGCCTGCGGAGGGCAGGCATCTGCCGGTATTCCTCGCTTCGGTCCATCCGCCCTGTTTCGCACGCCTCGGCCCTTCGTTGTCATGCTTCGGCGGCTCCACAACGGGCGGCTTCCCTCCGACTTGGAATACCGGCAGAGTGCCTGCGGGGGGCAGGCATCTGCCCGTCTTCCTCGCTTCGGTCCATCCGTCCTGTTCCGCACGCCTCCGCACTTCGCTTTAATCCAGTAGCATGACCCCGGCACCCAGCACACCAGAGCCGATATACACGCTCAAGGTAGCGTCCATTTCGGCCTGCCAGAAGTGGGTATAGTGGGGGAACTCGGCCTCCATCTTGGCCCGCAGGGCGGCCATTTCCTCGGGGGCCCCGCCGTGGGCCACGGCCAGGTTGTACCGTTTGTGGTTGCCAATCTGGGCTCTTATCATGTCCAGCAGCTTGTCAGCCACCCCCTTGCGTCCCCGGACCTTGGCTACGCTTTGCAGCTGGCCATCCTCGGCAAAGGTGATGATGGGCTTGATGTTGAGCATGGTGCCTGCCATGGCGGTGACTTTACCGATGCGCCCGCCCTTTTGTAGGTATTCCAGCGTGTCCACTGAGAAAAAGGCGTGAACATTGGCGATGTGGGTGGGAACCCGGGTCTGGGTCAACTCCTCCCAGGTCATGCCCCGGGCAATATCCTCGGCGGTTTGCAGGACGATGGCCCCTTCCCCCAAGGCCCCCGAAAGGGAGTCAAAGACCTCCATCTCCATGGCCCCTTCCAGTGCCCCGGACAGCAGCCGGGCCAGGTTAAAGGTGCCCGACAGGCCGGAGGAAAGGAGTATGGCAATGACCTTTCTGTAACCGTCTTTGTAAATCTGCTTCAGTACGGCCTCCAAAGCGGCGCCATCGGGAAGGGAGGTCTTGGGCAGCTGGCCCATGGCCTGGCGGGCGTAAATGTCGGCGGCGTGGATGCTCACACCGTCGTCAAACTCCCCGTCGGGACAGTGGATTTTTAAGGGGACGATATAGATGGGCGCATCCCCCCTGAGTTCGGGGGTCAGGTCTGCGCAGGAATCGGTCAAAATGGCAATCTTTTGGCTGTTCATGGAAAACTCCTTTTCAGAAAGGCTCGAATAGACGATTGACAGAATAAACAAAAATAGGTATAATCACATAACGAGGTTATGTGATGTTATTATAACAGATAGAATGGGAAAGTCAAGGGGGCGGACAGGATGGAATACAGTGAGCGCCGCAAGGCACAGAGCAAACAGACCGAGCAGGGCATTCTGCGGGCCGCTCTGGAGCTGATGCGGGATAAGGGCTATGAAAATGTGTCGGTGCGGGACATCTGCGCCAAGGCGGGGATTACCACCGGGGCCTTTTATCATCATTTTCCCTCCAAGGAGGCATTAATATCCAAGGGATTTGGGGCCTTGGACCACTATATGGAACAGGCCTTAGGCAACCGGGAGGGAGAGCCTGCCGAGGAGCGGCTTCGTGCCATCCTCACGGCCTATGCCGATTTTATGGAGCGGGAAAGCGGCTCCATGACCGCCCGGTATTACCTCATGCGTCTGTCCAATGTTCAGGCCGGTCTGCGTTTGGATCCCACCCATTACATTGAGCAGGCCATGGTGGAGTGCTTCCGGGATGCCAAAAAGCAGGGGGTATTCGTGGGGGACCGGACCCCGGAGTGGGCGGCCCGGTTCTGTTACTCCCATTTTCGGGGGGTGGTCATCGACTGGGTGCTGTCAGGGTATGGCTACTCCCTGCGGGAGCGGATGCTGGACGATTTCGGAGTCTTTCAGGTCCTGATGAGCAGATGAAAAAGCGGCATCGTGTTTCACGATGCCGCTTTTTTGCGGTCTGAATGGGTTAAGGAGTGTTTTCACGCTCCATCTCCGGGACGGATGCACGGCTCAGCCGGGCCAGCAGGGCGGGGCGGGTATTGTCCTCCGGGTGGAGAAGAACGTGGGCCAGCAGGGCCTTTTGGGCCGCTCCGATTTCAGGGCCACGAAGGCCGAGGGACTGAAGGTCCCTCCCCGAAAGGGCCAGATTTTTTTCCTCCCCACGGTGGGGGTGAAGCACAGCGTTGCGGATGGAGCGGGAGAGGGGCAGGGCGGTCACATCCAGCCCGGTGAGGGCACACAGGGCGGCCCAGCGGGCTTCCAGACTGCCCTCGGCGGCGGCGAGAAGGGTCCAGTCGGCGGCTGTGACCGGGCATCCGAAGCGTTCCATGGCTCCCAGGCGGAAGAACTCCCCCGCCCACGCTGGCCGGGGCGAGAGCAGGGTTTTGGACAGCTCGGTTACCAGCCGTTCGGCCGAAACATGCACCAGGCGGGGGGCCTGTACCGCCATGGCGGCGGCAGTGGTCCTTTCAATGGCAAAGCCCAGCTGGGCACAAAAACGGATGGCCCGAAGGATACGCAGGGCATCTTCCCCGAAGCGGGTGGCCGGGTCCCCCACCGCCCGGATAAGCCCCTTTTCCAGGTCGGCCTGCCCCCCAAAGGGGTCAATGACCGCTCCGTCGGGGCCTAAAGCCATGGCGTTGATGGTAAAATCCCGTCGGGCCAAATCCTGCTCCAGACTGGCCTGAAACTCCACCCGGTCGGGATGGCGGCCATCCCCATAGCCCTCCTCTCGGCGGAAGGTGGTGACTTCCAGCGGGGTGTCATCCAGCAAGACCGTGACCGTGCCGTGGGCCAGGCCGGTTGGAACGGTGCGGGGGAAAAGGGCCATGGTTTGCTGGGGCAGGGCCGAGGTGGTGATGTCCCAGTCCCCGGGGGTGCGCCCAAGAAGGGTGTCCCGCACACAGCCCCCCACGGGATAGGCCGAAAAACCGGCCCTGCGCAAGGTGTCCAGGCATTGGGATACAGATGGGGGAACCATGGGAACCCCTCCTTTCCTGAAGTTTGGTATCATTTACTTGCCATTCGGCTAAAATGGTTTATAATAATGTCTGCCGAAGAAATCCAAAGGTGGTTTTTTTTGGCCTGACTATGAGGTATCCTCATTATAATCTTTAGAAAAGGGTGTGTAAACCCTATGGAACACAATATCAACACTTACCTTGCCCCCGGCCGCCGGGCCCACCTGGTGGGGATCGGTGGGGTCTCCATGTCCCCCCTGGCCGAGGTTTTGAAGGGGGAAGGGGTGGTGGTCACCGGCTCGGATGCCCACGAGGGCAAGTCGGTGGAGCATCTGCGAAGCCTGGGTATTCCGGTCACCATCGGCCATCTTCCGGGCAGCGTGCTGGGGTGCGACTGCGTCATTCGCACCGCCGCCGTCCACGACGATAACCCGGAAATTGCCTCGGCCAAGGAGAAGGGAATTCCGGTGTTTGAGCGGGCCCAGGCCTGGGGGGCCATCATGAAGGGCTACCAAAACGCCCTGTGCGTGTCCGGAACCCATGGCAAGACCACCACAACCTCCATGTGTACCCACATCTTCATGGCGGCCCAGAGTGACCCCACCGTGATGATTGGCGGGGTTTTGCCTCTGCTGGGGGCGGGCCACCGGGTGGGAAAAGGGGACACCATCATTCTGGAGTCCTGCGAATACTGCGACTCCTTCTTGTCCTTCCTGCCAACCGTGGCCGTGATTTTGAACATCGAGGCCGACCACTTGGACTACTTCAAGGACTTGGCCGATGTGGAAAAATCCTTCCGGGCCTTTGCACGGCTGGTGCCGCCCACCGGAACGGTGGTGGCCAACGCCGAGGACGGTAACACCATGGACACCCTGGAGGGGCTGGACCGGCCCATGCTTACCTTCGGGCTGGAAACCGGGGATGTGGTGGCCCGCAACCTGAGCTGGGAAAAGGGTCTGCCTACCTTTGATGTGGTGGTGCGGGGTGAGCCTTATGCCCGGGTCAGTCTGGCCGTACCGGGGGAACATAATGTGAAAAATGCCCTGGCCGCCGCCGCCGCCGCCTTTGCCCTTGGGATTGACGGCAAGGCCGTGGCCGAGGGGCTTGGCTCCTTCCGGGGGGCTGGCCGCCGGTTTGAGCATAAGGGAACGGTGAAGGGGGCCGAGGTCTTTGACGATTACGCCCACCACCCCGGCGAGCTGCGTGCCCTGCTTACTGCGGTGAGAAAGCTGGGGTATGAGCGCATCATCTGCGCCTTCCAGCCCCACACATACAGCCGTACCAAGGCCCTCTTCCACGATTTTGCCGAGGTTCTGGCCCTGGCCGATGTGGCCGTCCTCACCGACATCTATGCCGCCCGGGAAACCGATGACCTGGGGGTTTCCTCCAAGCTGCTGGCCCAGTATATTAAGGGGGCTGAGTATTGCCCAACCCTGGCCGACTTGACCGCCCGCCTTGGAGAACTGGCCCAACCAGGGGATCTCATCCTAACTGTGGGAGCCGGGGACATTTACACCGCCGGGGAGACCCTGGTGGAAACAATCTAAAGAAAAACCCGGTCAGCCAATAGGCTGACCGGGTTTTTATCCTAATATGATTACTTTTTCCACAGGCCGTGGAGGTTGCAGTACTCGTAGGCGGCCACCACGCTGTCGCCGGGGTTGAGCTGGAACATAGCCTGAGGCTTCTCGCCGGGGTTGAGCTTCTTGCCCTGGACACCCTGAGCGGTTTCCAGCACAATCCACTGAATATAATGCTCCTCAGCCATGGGATGCTCCACACTGCCCACGCTGACGGTGACGGTCTGGCCGGCCACCTCAATGACGGGGACGTGCTTCTCGCCGGCGGCGTCGGTGGTGTTGGGAGCCAG
>CAZHWK010000059.1:0-8523 GCA_964536405.1 uncultured Oscillospiraceae bacterium | reverse complement strand
CCCCACCAAGGTTCTCGTCGCCTCGATTATGGGGCGAGGGGAGGAGGAGGGGGGGCGGTTGGCCCGCCTGTGTGAAGAGGCCGGGGCCGACCTCATCGAGTGCAACTTTTCCTGCCCCAATATGGAGGAAGGGGGTCTTGGCTGTGATGTGGGTCAGGATGCGGCCCTGGTGGAGAAATATACCCGTGGGGTCAAATCAGCCGTGGGTATCCCCGTTCTTGCCAAGCTGACCCCCAACGTGGGGGATATGGTGCCTATGGCCCTGGCGGCCAAGGCCGGGGGTGCCGACGGTTTGGCGGCCATCAACACGGTGAAAAGCCTTATGGGGGTCAATCTGGATACCTATGCCACCGAGCCGTCGGTGCGTGGCTGCTCGGGGGTGGGGGGATACTCCGGCCGGGCGGTCAAGCCCATCGCCCTGCGCTTTATCTGGGAGCTGGCCTCCTGTCAGGGGCTTCAAGGCCTTCCCATCAGCGGTATGGGAGGAATTGAAACCTGGAAGGATGCCGCCGAGTTTTTGGTGCTGGGCGCATCCCATGTGCAGATTACCACCTCAGTGATGCAGTACGGCTACCGCATCATTGAGGATTTGACAGAGGGGCTAAGGCTCTATTTGCAGGAGAAGGGCCTGCACAGCGTATCCCAGCTGGTGGGTCTGGGGGTAGACAGCGTCAAGGCCCTCGACCATCTGGAGCGGGACAGCATCCGCTACCCCAGGTTCCGCCGTGAGGGCTGTGTGGCCTGCGGGCGGTGTTACCTGTCCTGCCGGGACGGCGGCCACGATGCCATTTCCATGTCGGAGCATGGTCCGGTGCTGAAGGCCAAGGCCTGTGTGGGCTGCCACCTCTGTGTGGCCGTTTGCCCCACGGGTGCTGCCACAGCCGGAAAGCGCAGAGAAATCAAGGAGGACACAGAATGAAACGGCTTATATCACTTTTCCTGACGGCGGTGATGCTGGGGGGGCTTTTAAGCGGGTGCCTGTCCAAAGGGGAAAAGGCTCCCGTTACCTCCCCCGAACAGATCAACGACAGCGGGTACACCGTTGGCGTACCCCAGGGTGCGTCGGCCCAGTCGGCGGTGGAGCAGGCCCTTCCCAAAGCCAAGCTTCAGTATTATAACCGGGATGCCGATGCCTATCTGGCCGTCCAGCAGGGCAAAATTGATGCCTTTGCCTATGACAGGGTTATGCTGGAGTTTGCCATTGCCAACGGCCTGACGGGAGTGACCCTTCTGGATGGCGACATCGGCCCCGCCATCGACATTGCCATCGGAATTTCGCCCAAGAGTGACATTCCCGACCTGCAGGCCCAGGTCAATGCCTTCCTGGCCCAAATCAAGGCCGATGGCACGGCCGAGGATATGCTCCACCGCTGGGTCAGCCAGGCCGATGATACCATGCCAGACATTCCGGTGCCCGAACATCCAACCCTGACCATTCAGGTGGGAACCACCGGCTTGGTGCAGCCCTTCAGTTACTATCAGGGCGATCAGCTTACCGGCTATGACATGGAGATGATTTACCGTCTGGCCTATTTCATGAATGCCAAGGTGGAAATCCGTACCTATGACTATGACGGGATTGCCCCCGCTGCTGAAAATGGGGTCATTGACCTTATCTGTGCCAACCTGAATATCACCGAGGAGCGCAAGCAGTCCATTCTGTTCTCCGATGTGACCTATCAGTCCCACAACGCCCTTCTGGTGCGGGGGGAGGAGGCCGGGCAGGGGGCCGCTCAGGCCGCCGCCCTGGACAGGGCCACTTACGGCGTGATGACCGGCTCCACGGCAGAGAGCTACCTGGGCAACACCTATCCCGAGGCCACAGTGCGTACCTATTCGGCCATTGCGGATGCCTTCCTGGCCCTGTCGGGCGGGAAGCTGGATTATGTGCTGACGGCCTATACCACCGCCCTCAACGCCGTGCGGGGGGACCCGGGCCTGGAAATTGATCAGTACGATGTCATCGAGGAGTCGGTGGCCATGGCCGTGGCCAAGGGGAATGACCAGCTTCGTGAGAAGCTGGACGGGGTGCTGGCCCGGTTCAAAACCGACGGGACCCTGGAAAAGGTCATTGCCAACTGGACCACCCAGGGGCAGGACTATGTGGTGGAGGATCTGCCCGCATCCGACGGGGCAAATGGCACCCTGCGTGTGGCCATTGCGGCCGACCGGGAGCCCATGTGCTTCGTCATGGACGGAAGGCACCGGGGCATTGACTGTGAACTGATAGAGCGCATCGCCTATGAGCTGGGAATGAAGGTGGAGTACCAGAATATGTCCTTCTCGGCCCTGACGGCGGCCCTTGTGTCGGGGAAGGCCGACGTCATCATCTCCAACATGACCCCAACCCCCGAGCGGGCCGAGAGCGTGGACTTCACCGACATCTATTTTGATAATCCCCAGGTGCTGGTGGCCCGCAAGCAGGAGAGGGGCCTGCGCTACGGCGTGATTGGGGTAGTGGCCCAGGACTATCTGGAAAAAAATTATCCCGGTGCCAGCATCTCCCTGTATCCCTCGGCCGATGCGGCCCTGCTGGCCCTTCAAAGCGACAAGGTGGACAGTATTATGATCTCCCGTGCCACCGCCATGTACATGATGGGGCGGGACAGCACCCTGGCCATAACCAAGGACAATGTGACAGACGAGGCCTGCTATATTGCCCTGAAGCAGGGCAGCGGCCTTTTGGCCAGTGTGGATTGGGCCATCAGCCAGCTTCGGGCTGAGGGTACCCTGGAGGAGATGAACAGGCGGTGGAGCACGGCCGACCCTGACCACTATGAAAAGGTGGAGATTCCGGAAGCGGAGGGAAAGAACGGTACCATCAAGGTGGCCCTCTCTCCCGATGTGGCCCCCATCTGTTTCCTGCTGGACGGGGAATATGCCGGCATCGACGTGGAGCTGGTGGAGCGGATAGCCGCCATACTGGACATGAAGGTGGAGTTTACCACCATGGACTTCGATGCCCTTCTTCCGGCCCTTCAGTCGGGGAAGGCAGATCTGGCCCTGTCCGATATCAACGCCACGGCCGACCGGCGCAGAAGTGCCGATTTTACCCAGGCCTACTTTGAAAATCCACAGGTTTTTCTGGCCAAAAAGGCCTCTGCCGATACAGGGGCGGTGGGGGAGTACACCACTCTGTCCCAGCTGTCGGGAAAGACCCTGGCCTGCCTGACCGGCGGGGTCTTTGACCGCAAGGTAAGTGCCCTGGTGGATGGGGTGGAATTTGCCTACTATAACACGGTGGCCGACCAGGTCAACGCCCTGAAAAACAAGAAGGTGGAGGGGATGCCCTGCGATTTGCCTGTGGCCGAGCTGGTTGTGGCCCAGAACCCCGGACTGGCCATTTTGCCCCAGCCGGTTTCTGACGAGTCCTATGGCATCGCCCTTCCTAAGGGAAGCGACCTCACCGAGCAGCTCAATGCCGTCATTGCCAAGTTCAGGGCCGACGGCACCATGGATGAAATCCGGGACAACTGGCTGGGGGAGGACGAAAGCAAAAAGGTGGTACCTGAGCTGGATTTTTCAAGCGCAACACAAACCTTGCGTGTGGCCTGCGACAACACCACCGTTCCCATGTGCTATGCCGGGGACGACGGCAGTGCCATGGGCTATGACATTGAGATGCTTTCCCGCATTGCCCAGGCCATCGGCAAGAAGGTGGAGTTCATCCCCGTGAACTTTGATGCCATCATTCCCATGGTCCAGTCCGGAAAGGCTGATGTTGGCATCGGCTGTATGGTTATCACCGACGAGCGCAAGGAAACGGTGGATATGACCGACGGCTACTACGACGGTGGAATTGCCGTTGTGGTGCGGGCGGTCAATGCCGCCGCCCCGGCCCAGCAGGGGAGCTTCTGGGATGGACTGAAGCAGAGCTTCATTCGCAATTTCGTCACGGAGAACCGCTGGAAGCTGATTTTGAGCGGCCTTGAGGTGACGGTCCTCATCTCCATCTGCGCCGGAATTTTGGGGGCTGTGCTGGGCTTTGTCATCTGTCTGGCCCGCCGCTCCAAAAACAGGCTTCTTTCCATGCTGGCAGCGGCCTTCATCCGGCTGATTCAGGGCACCCCCATTGTGGTCTTTTTGATGATTTTATACTACGTCATCTTTGGGGCGGTGGATATTCCGGCGGTGCTGGTGGCCATCCTCGGCTTTGCCATCAACTTTGGGGTCTATGTGTCTGAAATGATGCGGACCGGGCTGGATGCGGTGGACAAGGGACAGATTGAGGCGGCCAGTGCCCTTGGATATAACCGGTACCAGACCTTCTGGAAAATTACCTTCCCCCAGGCGGCCCGGCATTTCCTGCCCGTCCTGAAGGGCGAGTTTATCGGCATGGTGAAAATGACCAGCGTGGTGGGCTATATCGCCATTCAGGACCTGACCAAGGCCAGCGACATCATCCGTTCCCGCACCCTGGAGGCCTTCTTCCCCCTGATTGCCACCGCTGTGATTTACTTCCTTGTGGCCAATGTTCTTACCATGCTGCTCTCCCGTGTGGAGGTTAAGCTGGACCCCAAGCGCCGCAAGCGCACCGTGAAAGGAGTTGAACAGAGATGATTTCCATCCGTCATTTGCGCAAGGAATACCCGGGGGTTACCCCCCTTCAGGATGTGAGCGTGGAAATTGAAAAGGGGGAGGTCATCTCCATCATCGGCCCTTCCGGCACCGGGAAATCCACCCTTTTGCGCTGCCTGAACCAGTTGGAAACCCCCACTTCGGGGGAGGTCTATCTGGATGGGGAGAACATTCTGGCCAAGGGTACCGACCTGTCCAAGGTCCGCCAGCGCATGGGCATGGTGTTCCAGTCCTTTAACCTCTTTTCCCACCTGACCATCATGGAAAATATTATGCTGGCCCCGGTGGACCTGCTTAAAATCTCCCGGCAGGAGGCCTATGACGACGGTATGCGCCTGCTGGCCCAGGTGGGTCTGGCCGAAAAGGCCCTGGCCTACCCTGACGAGCTTTCGGGCGGACAGAAGCAGCGTGCCGCCATCGCCCGCACCCTGGCCATGCGCCCCGAAATTGTCCTGTTTGACGAGCCCACCTCGGCCCTGGACCCCACCATGGTGGGCGAGGTGCTGTCGGTTATCCGTGGTCTGGCCCGGGAGGGGCTGACCATGATGATTGTGACCCATGAAATGAAGTTTGCCCGGGATGTATCCACCCGCATCTTTTACATGGACCAGGGAGAAATCTATGAGGAGGGTCCTCCGGCCCAGATTTTTGACAATCCTCAGCGGGAGCGCACCAAGGTCTTTGTCCGACGGCTGAAGGTGCTGGAGCGGGAAATTACCTCACGCAAGTTTGACTTCATTGAGATGAATACCGCCATTGAGGAATTCGGGCGCAAGCAGCTGTTCTCTCAGCGGCGCATCAATGCGGCCGAGCTGGTCTTTGAGGAGCTGTGCGTTCAGACCGTTCTGCCCCAACTGGGGGAGGAATTCCGGCTTGGATTTACGGTACGGGCCTCCGAACTGGATGATTCCTGCGAAATTCTGATTACCTACGGTGGGCCCCGGTTTGACCCTATGACATCCGACGGGGAGCAACTGAGTGTCAAGCTGGTGGAGAAGCTCGTCCAAAACAGCACCTATGCCTATACAGGCGAAGGAAACTGCCTGACGATTTTACTGTGACAGAGGAGGAACCGGCATGGATATGGACTACCGCCTGGAGCGGCGGCTTTCGGTCCTGGACCCATCCCTGCACCGCCGCTATAAGGACTGTGTGGTGGTCAGCCAAACCATGCTTTCCCGCTATCGAAGCACCTTTCCCACCTATACTGACCACTCCTCTCTCCACGCCATGGAGGTGGCCGACTTTTGCAACCGCCTGGTGGGGGAACAGATGGAAAAGCTGTCTGCCGATGATATCTATGTGCTTTTGATGGGCTGCCTGTTCCACGATGTGGGGATGGGGGTGTCCAGGGAGGACTATGAACACTTCAAGCCACGGCTGGGGCTGAGCCACCTCACCGGCCCCTCCTCGGAGCAGGAGAGGTGCGAAATCATCCGGGACTTCCACCAGGAGTTGTCTGGCATGTACCTGGAAAAGTACGGCGACCTGCTGGACATTCCCAACAAGGCCTACCGCTTTGCCATCATCCAGGTCTGTCGTGGCCACCGTAAGACCGATTTGATGGAAGAGGCGGAGTACCCGGCGACCTGGCCGGTGGGAGAGGGGAGACGGGTGTGTCTGCCCTATCTGGCCGCCCTGCTGTGTCTGGCCGACGAGTTGGATGTGGCGCAGGACCGCAACATCAGCTTCATGTATGACATAGATAAGGTGGATAACCTCATCAGCCGTATGGAATTTCAAAAGCACCAGGCCATCCACAGGGTGGAGTTGGGGAAGGATACCATTCTCCTCCATGCCCAGAGCGACGACCCCGCTGTACGCAGCGAGCTGATGCGCCTGAGCGAGAAGCTGGGCGACAAGCTGCGCTACTGCCGGTTGGTGGTGCGTACCCGCACAGACTTTGCGATTACACAACAAAGGGTGGGGCTGAGGATGAACGCCGCACCCGGGGAGGGCCTATGAAGATGCTGGATAAGATGTTCCACCTGACCGAGCATGGCACTTCGGTCCGGCGGGAACTGATGGGGGCCATGACCAGCTTTTTTGCCATCGCCTATATCATCTTTGTAACCCCGGGCTACCTCAGCCAAACCGGGATGGATTACACCGCCGTGCTGGTGGCCACCTGTGTGGCCTCGGCCTTGGGGTGTTTCCTGTCGGCCCTGTTCGGCCTGCCTTTCATGTACACCCCCGGCGTTGGGCTGAATGCCTTTTTTACCTATACCCTCTGCTTTACCATGGGCTACGCCTGGCAGCAGGGGCTGGCCGTGGTGTGCCTGTCGGGGCTGTGTTATTTGCTGATTACCCTCACCCCCCTGCGGGAACAGATGATTTCCTGTATCCCCCCTTCCATGAAAAATGCCATCAGTGCAGGCCTGGGGCTTTTCATCGCCCTCATCGGCCTGTTTAACGCTGGGCTGGTTACGGCCCACGGCGGGGTCTTAAGCTTGGGGCAATTGAGTATTCCCGCCACCCTGCTGGCCCTGATTGGCCTGCTTCTCACGGGGGTGCTGATGGCCTGGAAGGTCAAGGGGGCCATGCTAATCGGCATTATGGGCACTACCCTCATCGGCCTGCCCATGGGGGTGACCCAAATTCCGGACTCCATCACCCTTTCGGGAGTCTCTCTTATGCCCCTGTTGGGGCAATTGGACTTCGGCGGCCTTCTCTCACGGGGGGTGCTGCCCCTGATGACGGCGGTTATCACCTTCACCATGTGCCTGTGCTTTGACACATTGGGGGATTTGATTTGCATCGCCGGTGCGGGCAAGCTTCTGGACAAGGAGGGCGGACTTGGATCATACAGCCGGGGCATGACGGTGTCGGCCCTGGGCACTTGCCTGTCCACGGTGGTGGGCGGGCCGGCTGTCATTCCCCCGGTGGAGGGGTCCACGGGGATTGCCGATGGGGCCCGCACCCCCCTCCACGCTGTGGGTACAGGGGTGTTCTTCCTTCTGGCCATTCTGGTGGCGCCTATTGCGGGGATGATCCCCAGTGCGGCCACCGCCCCCAGCCTGATTTTGATTGGGATGCTCATGATTGGCAATGCCACCTATATCTACTGGCACAATGTGGAGATTGCCCTGCCCTGTTTCCTCACCATGGTGATGATTCCCTTTACCTATTCGGTGGCCGACGGTATCGGTGTGGGCTTTATCTCCTATGCGGTTATCCATTTCATTACGGGCAAGGGAAAGCGTGTGCCACCCATTACCTATGGTCTGGCGGCCGTGTTCGTGGTGATGTATATTCTGTCGGCACTGTAAGGAGGGTAACATATGATAAAACTGGACGAATTTTTCCACATCACGCAACGTTCTACCACCCTTGGCCGGGAAATTCGGGGCGGTTTCACCACCTTTTTTGCCATGGCCTATCTGGTTGCGGTCATTCCGGCAACCCTGTCCCCAACGGGAATGGATACCGCCGCCCTGGCGGCTGCCACCTGTCTGGCGGCTGCCATCGGAAGTCTGGCCATGGGCCTGTGTTCCAATTTGCCATTCGCCCTGGCCCCTGGCCTTGGGTTTAATACGGTGTTCACCCTCACCCTCTGCGGGCGGTACGGATACAGCTGGCAGCAGGCCCTGGCCATTATCTTCCTGTCGGGACTGGTTTTTCTGATATTTTCCCTCACCCCACTCCGGGCACGCATCGTGGATGCCATCCCTATGCCCCTGCGCTTTGCCCTCAGCGGCGGTGTGGGCCTGCTCATCACCTTGAGCGGCCTCATTCATGCGGGGATTGTCAAGGCGGAAGGCAATCTTTTGGATATGGGGGCCATTACCGACGTGGGGCCTCTTCTGGCCCTTCTTGGGCTATTTCTGACGGCCGCCCTGCTCATCAAAAAAGTCCCCGGCGGGCTGATGATTGGCATGGCTGTGGTGCTGCTGGCAGGCATACCCCTAGGGGTTACCCCGCTGCCTCAAGGGGTGATGGCCCTTC
>CAZHWK010000058.1:0-8594 GCA_964536405.1 uncultured Oscillospiraceae bacterium | reverse complement strand
CGGTGCCCGAGGAGGTGACCACGTGGGTGGTAAAGGTGGAGTTGTTGCCGCCGCCATGCTCGGCGTGGAGCATCAGGCAGATGTCCAGAATGTGGGCCTCCCAGTAGCTGTACTTCCCGTCGGGCCGCAGGAGGGAAAGAATGGTCTCGGCGGTGGACAGGCCGGGCTGGGGAGCATGGATAAACAGACTGTTGCCCTCCTTGTAGTGATAGGCCTGATAGCTGTATAGGGCAAACAGGGGGAAGGTGGCAGTCAGCTGGGTGCATTGACGCACCACGTTGGGCAGGGAAATGTCGTCGGCCTTGTCGTCATAGGAGGCCATGGTCAGCACGCACCTGGCAAGCTGGTTCATCATGTCGGCACTGGGGGCCTTCAAAATCACATCCCGCACAAAGTTGTTGGGCAGGGTGCGGTAGTAGGACAGGCCCCTGGTAAACTCCTCCAACTTCTCGTGGGTGGGAAGCTCACCAAACATGAGCAGATAGGCGGTTTCCTCAAAACCAAACCGCTTCTCGCCCAAGGCCCCGCTCACCAGTTCCCGCACGCTGTACCCCCGGTAAAAAAGCTCCCCTTCGCAAGGGGCTTTCTTCCCGTCCACCGTTTTGTGGGAACAGATCTCAGACACCTCGGTCAGCCCTGCCACCACACCGTTGCCGTTCAGGTCACGCAGTCCCCGCTTCACATCGTACTTCACATAGTCCTCAGGCTGAATGCTGCTGTTGACCCGGGCCAGCTCGGCCAGGGCCTCAATTCCCGGGGTCACCCGGGAGTAGTGGGGGTTAGACGCCATAAGATGCCTCCTTTACCATTCCGGCAATCCCGAACCGCTTCGGCATCACCTTTTAAAAAAGGGCCTGAGGTTAGTCCTCAGGCCCTAACTGTCGATATTTAGTATACTTCATAATTATGACAAAAGTATGACGGCGCAAAAAATACAAGGAAAATCAGGTTTCTTTTCTTTTTCTCCAAAACCCGCCCCTCTTGCCATTTTTACTCCAGCCCTTCCAGCTCCTCCAGCCACAGAGTTGCCACAGCGTCAGACGGCATTCTCCAGTCGCCCCGGGGGGAGAGGGACACAGTGCCAACCTTTGGCCCGTCCGGCATACAGGAGCGTTTAAACTGCTGGGTAAAGAAGCGGCGGTAAAAATTCCTCTCCCACTTCAACAGGGTGGCCCTGTCATAGGTGTGGGCAAAGGCCTCCTCGGCCAGGCGCAGTACCTTTCTCGGTGGGAAAGCCCGCCGAATGGCATAGTAAAGGAAGAAGTCGTGCAGCTCATAGGGCCCCACCAAATCCTCGGTTTTCTGGGCGATGGCCCCATTCACGGCGGGGAGCAGCTCGGGGGACACGGGGGTATCCAAAATGTCGGCCAGCACATGGGACAGTTCGGGCTGCTTCTCGGCCTTATCCCCACAGACATAGTTCACCAGATGGCGTACCAGGGTCTTGGGAATGGAGGCATTCACCCCATACATGCTCATGTGGTCCCCGTTGTAGGTGGCCCAGCCCAGGGCCAGTTCGCTCAAGTCCCCGGTCCCGATGACAAGGCCCCCCACCTGGTTTGCAATGTCCATCAGTACCTGGGTGCGCTCCCGGGCCTGGGCATTTTCAAAGGTCACGTCGTGGTTGTCCATGGCCTGGCCAATGTCCTTAAAGTGCTGCTGCACCGCCGCACTGATGTCCACCCGCTTGAGGGTGGCCCCCAGCAGGGAGGCCAGCTCCACCGCATTGTCCCGGGTCCGGTCGGTGGTGCCGAAGGCCGGCATGGTGACGGCGATAATATCGCTGGCCGGCCGGTCCAGCAGGCTCATGGCGATGGTGGTAATCAAAATAGCCAGGGTGGAGTCCAGGCCCCCCGATAATCCGATGACAGCGGCCTTGGCGTGGGTATGCTCCATCCGCTTCTTCAATCCCAGGGCCGCAATTTTCAAAATTTCCTCGCACCGCTCGGCCCAAACCTCCTCATTTTCCGGAATGAAGGGGGTGGGGGACACCGCTCTTGACAGGGTGGTGGTGGTGGGTTCCAGGTCAAAATAGCACCGCCAAACCTCTTCCATAGGAGGGGTGTAGGTATTCATCCGCCTCCGCTCATAGCACAGCCGGTCCACGTCGATTTCGGACATGGTCAGCCCGGTGGCAAACCGCCGCTGGGCCAGCAGGGAGCCGTTCTCGGCAATCAAATTGTGCCCGGTAAAGACCACGTCGGTGGTGGACTCTCCCTCGCCAGCATTGGCGTACACATAGCCGCAGCACAGCCGGGCCGACTGCCCCGTGACCAGGGCCCTGCGATAGTCGGCCTTGCCCACCATCTCATTGCTGGCCGACAGGTTCAAAATCAGGGTGGCACCACCCCGGGCCAGGTTGACCGAGGGCGGAGCCGGGGTCCATAAATCCTCGCAAATTTCCACCCCAAGCACCAGGTTGGGCATACTTTCACAGGCAAAGATGGTATTGGTACACAGGGATACCTCCTGCCCACACAGTTCCATGGAAAGGTCCTTGCCCTCCCCCGATGCAAACCACCGCTCTTCGGAAAATTCCCCGTAATTGGGCACCTGTGCCTTGGGGACCACCCCCAAAATCTCTCCCTTGTGTATAATCGCTGCACAGTTATACAGTTTGTTGTCCCACTTCACCCGGACAGGCAGGCCCAGGGCGGTTATCATATCCAAATTCTTGGTGGCTTCCAGAATGGTACCAAGTCCCTCTTCCGCCCCTTTGAGCAGGGTATCCTGTAAAAAAAGGTCCCCGCAGGTGTACCCGGTCAGGCAGAGTTCGGGCAGGCAAAGCACCCGCACCCCCTGCTTGTCAGCCTCCCGCATCAGGGTAAAAATTTGTTCTGCATTATAGCGGCAATCTGCCACCCGAATTTTCGGCGTTCCGGCCGCTACCTTGATGAAACCGTCCCGCATGGCGGTCCCCTCCTCTGTTTCAATTGGTAAAAATATGATACTCCATTGGCCCCCAAAAATCAACCAAATGTGCCGAACACCAAAAACGCCGACCTTTCGGCCGGCGTTTTTGGTGTGTGTTGGTGTTTTGAGAGAGGGAGTAAGAGAGGTGTTAGAGGATGATGTTTGCTCTTCGTTCCTGACATGATTATAGTACCCGATAATTAAGGCTAAATCATGACCGCCTTATGAACAATTTGTGAATGTTAGTCTTGACTTATTAAGAAAATATGTCTTTTTTAAAAACTTCTTACCCATCGTCCTCTTGGGGGGCAAATTCTTCTGAAACAGCTTGGTCAAAATCCGAACAGGAAGCTATCAGCCCCTTTCCCTCACCCCAGCAGGTCACTCACAATTTTCAGCAGCAGCAGGCCCAGCACCACGAAGAACATGGGCCTTATAATTTTGGCCCCCTTGGTCAATGCTAGGGAGGAACCCACATAGTGCCCCGCAATGGAGAAGCAGGCGGCCGGAATCCCCACCACCCACAAAATTTTCCCCGCCGTGGCAAAGGTGACGAAGGCCGCCAGGTTGGAGCAGAGGTTGACCACCTTGGCATTGCCCGAGGCGGTCACCAAGTCAAAGCCGCACAGGGCGGTGAAGGCCAAAATCATGAAGGTCCCGGCTCCGGGGCCGAAAAAGCCGTCATAGGCCCCCAGCACCAGGCCGATGCACCCGGACAGTACCATCAGCCCCTTGGGGGACAGCTGATCCACCCGGCTCTCGGCCCCAAAATCCCGCTTGAAGAAGAGAAACACGGCGATGATGGGCAAAAGCCCCACCAGCACCCAGCGCAGCACCTTTTCACTGAGCAGCAAATTCAGCCTGCTCCCCAGGGCCGAGCCCACCAAGGCGGTCAAGGCCGACACCACGGCCACCTGCCGGTGAAACCGCCCCTGGCGCAAAAACCGGGCGGTGGATACCATGGTGCCAAAAACCGAGCTGCACTTGTTGGTGGCGCTGGCCATGTGGGGAGGAAGTCCGGCCACCAGATAGGCGGGGAGGGCGACCAGGCCCCCGCCCCCCACGATGGCATCCAAAAACCCGGCCAAAAACACCAAGGGACATACAATAAGAAAGGTCTGTAATGTGACAGTCATAAAAAAATTCCCTCCAGGAAAAATTCTCTTTGTAACCTTCTTGAGAACATGGTAAAATAACTGCTGAAAGATTTTAAATAGATGAGAAAGGTGCGGGATACTTAGATGAAGATGGGCTTTGACAACGAAAAATATTTGGACACCCAATCCCACCATATTCGGGAGCGTATCAACCAGTTCGGCGGCAAACTTTACCTGGAATTCGGCGGCAAGCTGTTTGACGACCACCATGCCGCCCGGGTTCTCCCCGGTTTCGCCCCCGACAGTAAAATCCGGATGCTGACCCAGCTCAAAGACCAGGCCGAAATCGTCATCGCCATCGGGGCGGCTGACATTGAGCAGAATAAGGTCCGGGGCGACTTGGGCATCACCTACGATGTGGATGTCCTCCGTCTCATTGACGCCTTCCGTGGCATGGGACTGCTGGTGGGCAGCGTTGTCATCACCCGCTATGCCGGCCAGGCCGCCGCCGACGCCTTCCAGCGCAGGCTGGAAGCCCTGGGCGTCAAGGTCTACCGCCATTACCCTATCCAGGGCTATCCCCATAACATCCCCCTCATCGTCAGTGATGAAGGGTATGGCAAAAACCAGTTCATTGAAACCCAACGCCCGCTGGTGGTGGTCACCGCCCCCGGCCCGGGCAGCGGGAAGATGGCCGTTTGTCTCAGCCAGTTGTACCACGAATATAAGCGGGGTGTCAAGGCCGGATATGCCAAGTTTGAAACCTTCCCCATCTGGAACCTGCCTCTGGACCACCCGGTGAACCTGGCCTATGAGGCGGCCACCGCCGACCTAAACGACGTGAATATGATTGACCCCTTCCACCTGGCCGCCTATGGGGAAACCACAGTGAACTATAACCGGGATGTGGAGGTTTTCCCCGTCCTGTCGGCCATCTTTGAAACCATCATCGGGGACTGCCCCTATAAGTCCCCCACCGACATGGGGGTAAACATGGTGGGCAACTGCATCATGGACGATGGGGTTGTCCGGGATGCCGCCCGGCAGGAGATTGTCCGCCGCTATTACGAAGCCGTATGTGAACGGCGGCAGGGCCGTGGGGACGATGCCACAGTCTATAAGCTGGAGCTGCTCATGAAGCAGGTCAAGGCCGGCCCGGATACCCGCCCCGTGGTGGGTGCCGCCCTCGCCGTGGCCGAGCAGACCGGCCTGCCCGCCGCCGCCATCGAGCTGCCCGACGGCCGCATCGCCATTGGCAAGACCACCGATTTGATGGGCCCCTCGGCCGCCGCCCTCTTAAATGCCCTCAAAGCCCTTGCGGGTATCCAAAGGGGCATCCACCTCATCTCGCCCGCCGCTATTGAGCCTATCCAGACCGTAAAGGTGGAGCATCTGGGCAGCGTGAACCCCCGGCTTCACAGCGATGAAATCCTGATTGCCCTGGCCATCAGTGCCACCACCAACCCGGTGGCCGCCCAGGCCCTGGACAAGCTGGCCGAGCTTCGGGACTGTCAGGCCCATACCACTGTCATTCTCTCCTCGGCCGATTTGGGCATCTATAAAAAGCTGGGCCTGCAAGTCACAAGCGAGCCTCAGTACGAAACCAACAAACTCTATCACGGCTAAGCAAACAGGTCCTCGGAATACGATTTCCGAGGACCTGTACTTTTTATTTTTCATATGGTAAACTGTGGAAAAAGGGGGTGGTGAATATGCTGTGCTACTTGACTCTTTTGGAGTTTGTAGAAGAAACACACAAGCAACAATTTCAAGCACTTTATCAGGCCAATGAGAAAAAAATGTATGCGGTGGCCATGTCCTATCTCCACGATCATCATAAAGCGGAAGATGCTGTTTCAGCCTCTTTCCTTAAAATCATAGCACACTTTGAAAAAATTATTTCTCTTTCCTGCACAAAACAAACCGCCTATATCGTTATTATAGTGAAGAACATTTCACTGGATTTGTTACGGGAAAGCAGGCGGCTGGTGCAGCTGGACGAAGCCCCCCCTCTCCTTCCCACGGAAGCAGGCCCGGAGGAGCTGGACGGTTACCACCAGCTTCTGGACTTTTTAACGCAACTCCCACCCATGTATCGCACTCCTCTTGAACTGACCCTGGTGCTGGAATGGTCACCCGCCGAAACCGCTCAGCTTTTAAAAATAAATGAAAATACACTGCGTGCCCGCCTAAGGCGTGGTCGGGCACTTTTGCGTCAAAACATCGAGGAGGGAGGGTATTATTTTGACAAATGAGCAGTTTGACACTCTGTTGAACCAAGCACTCACAGAGGCAATTTTGGAAGAACTGCACCCCGCCCTGTGCCAAGCGGACACCCTATCGCCCAATTGGTCTTCCGCATACCTGCACCGCCGAACCAAGATTTTGGCTGACCCCTTTGGCTATGCCAAGCGCAAAACCAGACCGGTCTGGCAAAAGGCCCTGCGGCTGGCCGCCTGTTTCTTGTTGGTTTGCTCCATTTCAGCCGCTGGTATTTTTACCCTCAGCCCCGAGGCTCGGGCCTGGGGGCTTGGAGTATTGCGGCAATGGTTCCCCCAATATACCAATTATATATTTGGCGTTGCGCCAGAACCAACACCTTGTGTATGGCTACCCCAATATTTGCCCGAAGGCTATGCGTTAACCATTACATTTGACCCAACACCGAATGCGACCACATTGACCTACGAGGACGAGTTCGGCCATTACATTGACTTTACCTACCAGACGGCAGAAGCGGGAGCAGGGTTTGCCATTGACAATGAACATTCCGTGCTGACACCGGCCTACGTAAACGAAAGTCCCGCAGACCTTTACACCAGCAATCAGGCAGGTTGGCCCCATCATCTGGTTTGGTCTGCCTCAAACGAATCGGTGAGCTTCCATATATCTGCTGATGATCTATCTCCCTCAGAGCTTATCAAAATTGCTGAAACAGTAGAAAACATAAAAAAATAATTTTTTTGCGACAGATGCACAAAATCAGCTTCCTCCTTCGTTATATAGACAGAGGGCATTTAAAATGCCTATCAAAAAAACGACGGAGGTACTGTCATGCAAAAGAAAACTCATTCGATTTCCCTGCTATTCACCCTGATGCTTACCCTTGCGCTTTCCCTTTCCGCTCAAGCAGCCCAAATCTCACCTCGCTGGAACAGCACAATCCAGTGTACCACACCTTCCTTGTATTTTTCGGGTACAACGGCTACCTGTTCTGCTAGCCTGCGGGCAGTTGGAGATGCCAAGGTGGATGGCACTCTGACCCTATATCTCGGCACTACGGAAGTAGACAGCTGGCCTGTTTCCGGTACCGACAGAGTTAACGTGTCTGGTTCCTGTACCGTTACGAAGGGCAAAACCTATAAGCTGGTTCTTGATGTTACCGTGTCCGGCCCAAGCGGTACTGACCATATTGTTAAAAACACTACCGCCACCTGCACCTGACCCCTTCCGTCTTTTTTGCCAAAGAAAGGAGGGGAGTCCCATGCAGTCTGCCAGTTGACGGTTTGTGGTGGGGATGATAGGATACAACCACCAACCGTCCGATTTTGAAGGAAGAAACAAAGACATTCAAAATTTTGGAGGTTTAGAAAATGAAAAAGACCCGATTGATTAGTATGCTCTGTGCCATCGCTATGTCCCTCACCCTGGTGCTTCCTGTGGGTGCTATTAGCTTAATCGAAAACACTGAATCGTCCCTAGATGTTTCTACTCCTACCCGAAACAAAAATGGCTTGACAAAAGCAGACTTTGTTGAGCAATGCCAGCGCAGTAGCCGTGCAAGTGGCAGAACTGCAATATCGCTAACTCAAGACGAAGCAGATCGCCTACTAATCGAATATACCACCAGCTCTTCCAGTAGGAAACAAGAGCTTGAGGTGCAGCTAAATGCCGCTGGTCATTTTATTTTTAGCGAGGGGACCACCGTAGAAACTCTCTCCGAACCCGCTAATGTTACCTTATCCAACGTAGTTACCTCATACAATGATAATACCGGTGACTGGTCGCTTATCTCTGGCGGCACGTGGAACAACCTTGATGCTATAAAAAAAGATGCTGGTACTTGGCTTTTTGCAGTTGGTTCCACTAAAAATATTGGTGGCTATGATGCTGTAGGTATGGTAATCTATAATACTTCCGGCAAAACGCCCACATTAAAAAGCAGTTTCGCCACAATCAATGACGGAACTACGACTAAAACCTTGTATAATCCATCTGCATATGACACCAATAGAGGAATTGCTTTTCAATATCAAGATGTAATTACCGTCACCCGCTCCTATCTAGTGACTTATGACTTCACTTACATGGGGAAAGGATTTTCGTCTGTTATGCGATTTGGCTCTGATTTTGTGAACTGGAACGGAAAAGCCCGCACCTTCTATGCCCACACATGGAGCGATACTACCATTAACCAAATCGCCTTTTCCGTCGGTACTAGCAGTGCAAATTTTAACGTATCATGGTCCGAGAATAATAATCACATGGATATTTACAGCAACGCTGATACAAGTTTCTAATTCATAAATGTAGGGCCGGGAATATTCCCGGCCCTTACACAGATTTTTGCTTGGCGTATAGTTC
>CAZHWK010000057.1:0-8648 GCA_964536405.1 uncultured Oscillospiraceae bacterium | reverse complement strand
CCTGGTAGGACAGCCGGGCCCCGTCGGTGCCGCCCCGGATGGGGACCTCCAGGGGGGTCACCCCGGCGGCCTGCATGGCCGCCCGCGCCCGGTGGATGAGGTACATATGGGGCTCGATCTGCTCACGCATGTTGTAGTACTGGTCCTTCACCTCCAGCTCCACCGAGCCGGGGCCGAAGCGGCCGTTGAGGAAGGCGGCCGCCGCCTGGACGTAGGCCTTGCGGTGCTCGAACTGCTTGCGGTCGTGATCCCGGATGATCATGGTGAGCCTGGCCTCGGTCTCGTCCCCCTGGATGGAGGACACGTGGTAGAAGCCCTCGTAGCCCTCGGCGCGGCGGTGGCCTACACCGTGGACGGCGGCGAGCTGGGGGAAATCGAGTATGAGAACTTCAATGCCGCCGGGGCCAAGCTGACCGTGCACGGCCTGAACATCCATCCCGGCTCGGCCAAGGGGAAGATGAAAAATGCCCTGCTGCTGGGTATGGAGTTTAACAGTATGCTTCCCCCGGCTGAAACCCCGGCCCACACCGAGGGGTACGAGGGCTTTTTCCACCTGCAAGGCATGAGCGGGGACGAAAGCACCGCCCACCTGGACTATATCATCCGGGACCATGACAGGGACAAGTTTGAAGCCCGCAAGGCCCTTATGCAGCGTGTGTGTGCCTATCTGAACGAAACTTACGGTCCCAACACCTTTGAACTGAGCCTGAAGGACCAGTACTATAACATGAAGGAAAAAATCGAGCCTCATATGTACCTCATCCACCGGGCTAAGGCCGCCTTTGCCAAGGTGGGGGTTCAGGCCATGGAGGTTCCCATCCGTGGGGGCACCGATGGGGCCAGATTGTCCTATGACGGCCTGCCCTGCCCCAACCTGTCCACCGGAGGTATCAATTTCCACGGGCCTATGGAGTATATCCCCCAGGAGTCCCTGGAAACCATGGTGAAGATGCTGGTGGAGCTGGTCACCGAAGCGTAAGGTTTACCCATTTAAGAAAAGAGGCTGCTATGAAAAAAAGACTCCTGTCCCTGCTGTTGTCCCTTTTGCTGCTGGTCCCCACTGCCGGGGCCCTGACCCTGGAACAGGCCAGGGAACTGGTGGAAAAGCTATATGTGTATGATGTTCCGGAAGAGGTTATAAACAGGGCGACGGTGGAGGAGATTTTTGCCGGCCTGGATACATACAGCAGCTACTTTACCCCAGAGGGGTACAAGGCCTTTCTGGAAAGCATGAATGATGTATCCAAGGTAGGGCTTGGACTGGTGTCCCGTCTAAGCGAGGACAGAAGCAGTCTGGAAATTGCCAAGGTGCTGTCCGGCGGAGCGGCCGAGAAGGCCGGAATACAGGTTGGGGACGCCATTTTGAGCATTGACGGCAGATGGATTACCGAGGCCTCCAGCCTGGAAGAGGCCGGGGGCTGGATGCGGGGAGAGGAAGGAACCCTCGTCACCCTGACCCTGAAGCGGGCCGACGGGCAAACCAAGACCCTGACGGTCACCCGTGCCCCTTATATCATTCCATACACCGAATATGAGCTGGTGGACGGCCACATTGGCTATCTCTCCTGCCAGTCCTTCGGAGCCGAAACCTACGGCCACTTTGTGGACGCATTGGACAAGCTGGGGCCCAAGGCCCAGCAGTGGATTGTGGATTTGCGGGGCAATACCGGCGGGGTGGCACAGGCGGCCGCCGACGTGGCCGGGATTTTTAACGGATCGGGTACCCAGGGTCTGTTGGAACAAAAGGGCCCCCAGGTCTTTGCCTTTGCGGCCAAGGGGGAGCGTACCACGCTTTATCCGGCCATCCTTCTGGTGGATGGACAGACGGCCTCGGCCTCCGAGCTGCTGGCCGCCGCCATCCGGGATGGGGGCAGCGGACTGATTATCGGCAGCCGCACCTTCGGAAAGGGCGTGGCCCAGACCGTGGTGGACCAGAGCGTGGAGCCCGACTATTTTCCCGATGGGGATGCCGTCCGGGTGACCTCGGCCCGGTTTTACTCCCCCGAAGGGATTACCAATGACCGCATGGGGGTGCTGCCCCATTTGATGGTGGAGGACCAGCACGCAGGAAACATTGCCTATCTGCTCTGCGGACAGGTGCCCGACCAAAATAATAAGGAGTATCTTCGGATTCACACCGGTTCCTGGCGGTGGTACGTCAGCCTGGACCAGGCCCTGAAGGCCGAGGATGGGGCCTATCGGCCCGCCTTTGTGGAACTGCTGGAGGCCCTGTGGCCTGAAACGGTCCTGTATTTGGGCACAGGGGGCAGGAACTGGGAGGAAGTCAGTGCCGCCGAGGTGGCCCAGCGGTACAAGCTGGAGGAATACACCCCCCGTACCTTTACCGATGCAGAGCAGTCCTCCTACCCCTATGAACTCAACGTGCTGGGGACCTATGGCATGCTCCAAGGGGATGAAAAGGGGATGATTCATCCCGAACAGGAACTGACCCGGGCCGACCTGTGCGCCATGCTGGCCCAGACCTTGAACCTGCCCCAGGCAACCTGGCCTGCCCGCTTTTCCGATGTGCCCCAAGATGCCTGGTATGCCAATGCCGTCAACGCCATAGCTGCCATGGGCTTTGTGGACGGGGACGGAGGAGGCCGCTTTCACCCCGAGGAGGTTCTGACCGGGGAGCAGCTTGTGGTCATCATGAGCCGGTTTGCCACCTGGCTGAACCTGGGGGTGAAGATGCAGGCTTTGGCCGGGCCTGAGGAAGGGATGCTGACCCATACCTACCTGATGGATTACAGTGATTGGGCCAAGGAGAGTGCCTGGCTGATGGGAATGGCACGGCAGAATATCTATGGCGACTACATCAGCTATGTGTATACCGACATCCATAAAATTGCCCCCCAGGCCCCCGCCACCCGGGAGCAGGCCGGGGCGAGCCTGTATCGCATTCTGGAACTGATGGGCGGATTTGTGCCCTAAAGAGGAAAGACATCAGACGGAAACGAAGATAAGGAGGGGCATATGGAATTTCTGGGGTTGCTGTGGTATCTGGTGGTTTTGGTGCAAAACATTTTGTCCATCGGAACGGCCTACCGGCTGACCAAACGGGGCGGGGATAATGGAGTAGCCCTGTTCGGATGGCTGTTTGTCATGGAACTTGCCTCCTTTATTCCGGGACTGGGCATTTATCTTTGGATCAAATATAAAGAGGACTGATGGTACCATTGGGTGGGCAGACCGCCTGTGGTACGGTCGAAACGGCCACCCCTCGCCATGTGCAGCATGGCGGGGGGTGGCATAGTCTTATAGGGGGGAGTAGACTTTGGGGGACAGATATGCTAAAATACGGTATTATCCAATGAAAATGGAGGCTTATACCTTGAAGATGAATATCCTGGGTGTATCCTTTGACAATGTAACCTTAGAGGAGGCCGTTCAGGCCGGATTGGCCCTGGCCGATGGAGAAAACCAGGGGAGCTATGTGGTCACCCCAAATCCGGAATTTATTCTGGACGCCCGAAAGAACCCCCAGTTTGCCGCTGACCTGGCGGGGGCCAAACTGACCCTGGCCGATGGGGTGGGGGTGATCTATGCGGCCAAGATGCTTGGCACCCCCTTGAAGGCCAAGGTGCCCGGCATTGACTTTGCTGCCGGACTGATGGAGGGGATGGCAAAAAAGGGCCTGCGGCTTTACCTTTTGGGGGCCAAGCCCGGTGTGGCCGAGCTGGCCGGGAAAAATCTCATGGGCCGCTACCCCGGCTTGACGGTCTGCGGGGTTCATGACGGGTATTTCCAGGAGGAAGAAAGCGCAGCCCTGACCGAGGAAATGAAGGCGGCCAGGGCCGACGTGGTCTTTGTTTGCCTGGGGGCCCCCAAGCAGGAACGGTGGATGGCCGCCCATGGGGGCCAGACCGGGGCCAAGCTGCTGGTCGGGTTGGGCGGAAGCCTGGACGTGTTTGCCGGCACGGTGGAGCGGGCCCCCGAGGGCTTTCAAAAGCTGGGGCTGGAATGGCTTTACCGCCTTATTCAGGAACCCTGGCGGTGGAAGCGCATGGCCCGCCTTCCGTTGATTTTGTGGTACGCCCTGCTGGGCCGTTTGGGAGGAAAGGGACATGGGTAAACTGATTGTATTTGAGGGCACCGACGGCTCAGGCAAGTCCACCCAGTTTGCCCGCCTTTGCAAGCGGCTGGAGGAGGAAAACATCCCCTTCCAGCGGCTCATTTTTCCCCAGTATGGGGAGCCCTCCTCGGCTTTGCTGAAGATGTATCTGGGGGGGGAGTTCGGTTCCCATCCCTCGGACGTGAACCCCTATGCGGCCTCCACCTTTTACGCTGTGGACCGCTATGCCTCCTGGAAGAAGGTGTGGGGGGACTATTATCGTCAGGGCGGTCTTGTGCTGGCCGACCGCTACACCACGTCCAACGCCGTCCATCAGGCCTCCAAGCTTCCGGAAGGGGAGCGAGCGGGCTTTTTCGATTGGCTCTTTGACTTTGAATGTGATAAATTGGGCCTGCCCCGGCCCGATGTGGTGCTTTATATGGATATGCCAACCGAAAAGGCGGTGGAGATGCTCCGCAGCCGGGAAAGTGCCACCCAAACCAAGGGGGACATCCACGAGGTGGATACCGATTATTTGAAACTTTGCCGTCAAACCGCCCTGCAGGCGGCCCAGCATTACGGCTGGCAGCGGGTTCCCTGTGTGAATGGGGAAGGGGCAGTGCGGAGCATTGAGGAGTTGGCAGAGGAAATTTGGCGTACAATTTCCAAGGAGGTATTATAAATGGTATATATTTTGCTGGCTGACGGCTTTGAAGAGGCCGAGGCTATCGTCCCCTGCGACATTCTGCGCCGGGGCGGGGTGGAGGTCCGGCTGGTGGGCCTGGAAAGCAGGAAGGTTACCAGTGCTCACGGTGTCCGGATGGAGGCCGACATGACCCTGGCCGATGCAGACCTGGGGGAGATGGAGCTGGTGATGCTGCCCGGGGGACTGGCCGGGGTGGAGAATACCCGCCAAAACACCGCCGCTGTGCAGTTGCTTCAAGACAGTTTGGGGCAGGGCAAGTATGTGGCCGCCATCTGCGCAGCCCCCACCATTTTGGGCAGCCTTGGCCTGCTGGACGGCCAGAAGGCCGTTTGCTATCCCGGCATGGAAGAGGGCCTGGGAAAGGCCCAGGTGTGCAAGGGGGAGCAGGTGGTGTGTTCGGGGAACATCATCACCGGGGAAGGCCCCGGCTCGTCCTATGAATTTGGGTATCAGCTTTTGGAAACCCTGCGGGGCAAAGCGGTGATGGAAGAGGTTAAGCATGGGATGCACTTCCATCACTGAGCAAAAGGCCGCCCTGCGGGATAAAATCCGCCGGGAACGGGCCGCCATTGCGCCCGAGGTGCGAAAGGCACAGGACAAGGCCCTCTTTAAGGCCTTTTTGATGCAGGACTGCGTGAAAAAGGCTGCCACCGTCCAGGTCTACTGGGGGGTGGGGGACGAAGGGGAAACTACGGATTTGATTTCGGCCCTGCTGGCCATGGGGAAGCGGGTGGCCCTGCCCCGGTGCCTGCCGGGACGGGGGATGGAGGCCCGCCTTTACCGGGGCGGACGGCTTACCCGCAGTTCCTTTGGCATTCCGGAGCCGGGGGAGGATTGTCCCCTTGTGAGCCGGGAGAATCTGGATGTGATTTTGGTCCCCGCCCTGTGCTATGACCGCAAGGGCTTTCGCCTTGGGCAGGGGGGCGGCTATTATGACCGCTATTTGCAAGGCTATGAAGGCACTGCCGTGGGACTTTGCTATCGGGAGCTGCTGCAGGAGCAGCTGCCCCGGGAAGAGCATGATTTGCCAGTTGGACTGGTGCTTCACGTTTCCACAGAGGGCTAGATACAAAACGGGCGGCAGCTTTCGCCGCCGCCCGCTCTGCCATCGAGAGGGAACCTTTGCTAAGTAAAGACCGTCAAAGAGTTTGAGTTTAGCAGCAACCGTCGTTGCACCCGCAGTTGTTGTTACAGCCACAGCCACAGCCGCAGTTGTTGTTGCAGCCACAGCCGCAACCGCAGCCACAGCTGCTGCCGCCCCAGCTACCGCCACAGCAGCAGCACAGGATGATGAGAATTACGATGATCCACAGGCAGCCGCTACCGCCGCCCCAACCGTTATTACCAAAGCACATTCGTTTGTCACCTCACTTGTTTCTGACTGAGCCATACTATGTCAGTTGGTCCCAAGGGGTGAGCGGCCAAAGGAGAATTTATTTATGGATGAAAGAAAGAACCCTCGTCCCCGCAGAGGGGAGGAGAGTGCCCCGCAGCGGGAACCCGCCCGACGCCCCCGACGCAAAAAGAAAAAACTGACCACCTTCGGCGTGCTGATATATATCATCTTTGTCATTGGAATTTCCACCCTGCTGGCCGGGATTGGCTGGGTATGGGCCAACGATGTATTTGCCCTGAACAAGGCCACCCATACCGCCATTATTACCGTCCCCCAGACCTATCCCAAGGAGTACACCTTTGGGGATTTGGTGGACGAGCTTCATCAGGAGGGTATCATTGAATACAAGATGGTCTTCCGCCTGTACTCGGTTTTTTCCCATGCCGAGGAGAAGATTATGCCAGGCACCTATGAGCTGGACACCAATATGGACTATCATGCCCTGGTGACCAGCATGGGTTCCCGCTCGGCCTCCCGTATGACGGTGAAGGTCACCATTCCCGAGGGGTATACCCTGGCGCAGACCTTTCAGCTTTTGGAGGATAAGCAGGTTACCACGGTGGCCAAGCTCAATGACATGGCGGCCAACTGGGACTATGCCTTCTCTTTCCTACAGGACCTGCCCCTGGGCAATCCCAACCGGCTGGAGGGCTATCTTTTCCCCGACACCTACGAGTTCTATATGGGGGAGGATGCCAAGACCGTCATCAACAAGATGCTGGTGAACTTTGACCGCCGGCTGACCGATGAGCTGCGTGAAATCATTGCCGGGAAAGAGCGGTCCATTCATGATATTATTACGGTAGCTTCCCTCATTGAGAAGGAAACAGACGGCAGCGACCAGACTACCATTGCTTCGGTTATCTATAACCGCCTGGGCTCCAACGTGACAAACGGCAAGCTGGAAATTGACGCTACCGTGCAGTACGCTCTGCCCGAGCGCAAAGAAAAACTGACCCTGGAGGATTTGGAGGTGGACAGCCCCTATAACACCTACAAGTACGCCGGGTTACCCGCCGGGCCCATTGCCAACCCCGGTATGGCGGCCATTCGGGCGGCCATTTACCCGGCCTCTACCTCCTACTATTGGTATGTATTGGGAGAGGACAATGTCCACCACTTCTTTGGCAATTACGACAAGTTTGTGAGCTATAAAAACAGTCTGAAATAAGAAAAGCCGGGGCGGGGAAAAGGTCCCCGTCCCGGCTTTTTTGGAGGAAACTATGGCGCAGAGAAAGATTGAGCTTCTGGCCCCGGCAGGGGATATGGAGCGGCTTAAAATGGCGGTGGCCTATGGGGCTGATGCCGTCTATCTGGCGGGTGGGCAGTTTGGTATGCGGGCCTTTGCCGGGAATTTCGGAGAAGAGGAACTGAAAGAGGCGGTGGAGCATGCCCACGCCGCCGGGGTGGCCGTCCACGTCACCTGCAACACCATGCCACGCAATGAGGAAGTCACCCACATTCCAGCCTTTTTGGAGCAGCTGGAAAGCCTTGGGGTGGATGCCGTTATTGTGGCCGACCTTGGTGTGTTTGAGGCCGCCAAGAAGTATGCCCCCCATGTGAAGCGGCATATGTCCACCCAGGCCGGGGTGACCAACTTTGCCGCCGCCCGGGCCTGGCACGATCTGGGGGCCCACCGGGTCATTCTGGCCCGGGAGCTGTCTTTGGAGGAGATTGCGGGCATTCGTGCCAAGGTTTCCCCCGAGCTGGAAATCGAGGCATTCGCCCACGGGGCCATGTGCGTGAGCTATTCGGGGCGGTGCGTGCTGTCCAATTACATGACCGGGCGGGATGCCAACCGGGGGGCCTGTGCCCAGCCCTGCCGCTATTCTTACGCCCTGGTGGAAGAAAAGCGGCAGGGGGAGTTTTTCCCCGTGACCGAGGATGAGAAGGGGACCTACATCTTCAATTCCCGGGATATGTGTATGCTGGACCATCTGCCCGACCTGCTGGCGGCCGGGGTGGACAGCGTGAAGATTGAGGGGCGGGCCAAGTCGGCCTACTATGCCGCCGCCGTGACCCAGGCCTACCGCCATGGGTTGGACGCCGCCCTCCGGGGGGAATCTCTGGATCCCATTTGGCGGGCCGAGGTGGACAAGACCAGCCACCGCCCCTTCTCCACCGGATTTTTCTACGGCGAGCCGGGACAGCACACCGGGGACAGCCGCTATGTTCGGGATTGGCAGGTGGTGGCCATGGTGGAACACTGTGACGGGGAGGGCAACGCCGTGCTGTCCCTACGTAATAAGATTACCAAGGGCGAAACTTTGGAGGTGGTAGGCCCCGGAATCAAGCCGGTGGCCTTCCAGGTGGGAAGCATGGAGGATTTGGATGGATTGCCCCTGCCGGTGGCCCGGGTACCCCAGATGAAGTTCCGGGCCAAGCTGCCTGTGGCGGTCCCGCCCCTATCTCTGCTTCGGGCCGAGCGGGAAAATTCCTGAAAACAAAAACCCCCGGCAGGCACAAGGCCTGCCGGGGGTTTTAAATATATG
>CAZHWK010000056.1:3326-8650 GCA_964536405.1 uncultured Oscillospiraceae bacterium | reverse complement strand
AAAATAAGTCATCACTCCGCCAAAAATGCCGCCAGTGTTCCACTGGCCTGTTTTTGGGTCTGCGTTTGCCTTATTTTTCCGGCATGCCTATCCTGCGCACTTCTTGTTTACCGATTGCTCATGGAGCGGTAATTGCTGGGCCTGCTGCGGTTTTGATTGGGAATGGGGTTGTTTTGCGGTTGGCTCATCACAACCGGCTCTCCGGCATTCACACCGCCAATCAGCCCCGAACCATCCCCCAGAATACCAACATTACCACTGATGTCTATCTGGTCCATCCAGGCAGGCCGTGTGGTACCGTAAAAGCTGACCGTCTTGACCGAGAACATGTCAATAACACTGAAGGCCTGATATCGTTCGTTATAGAGGACAAGGAAGCTGCGGCCCACGGCGTAGAGGATACCGGTACGCCGCTGAAAGGTATTGGTCCCCATGGTAAAGTCCACCGTGACATACTGGCCCAGGTTTTCGGACAAAATCTGCTGCATACTGCCCTGAAGGGCCGGGGTGTCAAAGGAGGGCTCCTCGGGGACCACGATAGGCTCGGTGGGCTGGGTCTGGGCCCGGTTTAAATTGATGGCATTGACCCCGTCGGGAAAAAGTTGAGGCATAACATTCATTCTCCTTTTATGTGTCGGCATAATAATCTGTTGGGTTATAGAAGCAATGGTCCCCAATCCGCACCACAAATTCCCCCACCCGGGAGGGGAAGTTGGGGCGGCAGTTGGGGCTGAAGGGGTTGAAAAACCATAGGGCAAAGCCCAGGCCGGTCAGCCGGTTACCCAGCATAGCCCATTCGGCAATTTCCCAATGAATTCCTTCCAAGCTCATGTTAAACAGGTTTTGGGGGTTATATTTTCCCCCCACGGTTTCCATGGCGCAGACGAACTGGCGGGGCTGGAATACCACCTCCCGCACGGTGTTCAGCCGCCCGTACTCCCCATAGGTGACGTTTACCCGGTTCATCACCACCGAGGCTACGGCCTGCATCCCCTGTTCCCCTTCGCCGCCGGCCTCGCACTGGATGATGCGGGCCAAAATTTCCAGGTCGGTCATATGTAAGCACTACTCCTTATCGGCGTTTTTCCGGCACTGGACCTCATTTACGTCCCACAGGCGCAAAATGGCGGCGGCCAGAACGAATAATGACGCCCAGCGGTTGAGGCAGGCCGAACGCTTCTCTCCGGCGGTCAGCTCCTCGCCCCCGTCCCGGAGCACCACCCAGAAGAAAAAGGTCAGGGCCAGCACATACAAAACACTGGCCGCACTGCGCAGAGCAAAGACATCCCCCACCACCTGGGCGCAGTCGGTTTCCCCCTGAATGGCAAGGCACAGGGCTCCACGCTGGCGCAGGGTGGCCACCACCGAGAGCAAAAAACCAAAGGCCACAATGCCCAGCCAGAAGATGCTTTTATCCAGCAGCCACAGCTGCTCCTGCTGTTCCTCCACACCTTCACCACCTTTCCTTCCTCCCCATTCTATGCTGCCGGGCCGCCTGGGTTCTGCCCCCTTGTTTTTTTATCTTCAATCCGATATAATAATTGGGCTAATTTGTATTTCCACACCGAAAGGACGTTTTAAACTATGAAACTTGGCATCGTGGGTCTGCCCAACGTGGGCAAAAGCACCCTCTTCAACGCCATCACCAACGCCGGGGCCGAGGCCGCCAACTATCCCTTCTGCACCATCGACCCCAACGTGGGGGTGGTCACCGTGCCCGACCACCGGCTGGACTGGCTGGCCGACTTTCACAAGCCCAAGAAGCTGACCCCCGCCGTCATTGAGTTTGTGGACATTGCCGGCCTGGTAAAGGGGGCCTCCAAGGGGGAGGGCCTTGGCAACAAGTTCCTGGCCAACATTCGGGAGTGCCACGCCATTGTCCATGTGGTGCGTTGCTTTGACGACGAGAATGTGGTTCATGTGGAAGGCTCCACCGACCCCCTGCGTGACATCGGCATCATTGATTTGGAGCTGATTATGGCCGACGTAGAAATGGTGGAGCGGCGCATCAAAAAGGCCGAAACCGCCGCCAAGGGGGACAAGAAGTTCCTTCACGAGGCCGAGGTTTTCAAGGGTCTGCTGACCTGGCTCAACGACGGCAATTCGGCCCGCAGCTACGATTGCGACGAGGAGGATGCCGCCATCCTAGCCACCGCCGAGCTGTTGAGCCTGAAGCCCATCATCTTTGCCGCTAACCTGGATGAGGACGGCTTTGCCGCCTATCAGGAGAACCCCTACTACGCCCAGGTGGTGGACCTGGCGAAAAAGGAAGGGGCTGAGGTGGTTCCCGTCTGCGCCAAGCTGGAGGCCGAGATTGCTGAGCTGTCCGGAGAGGACAAAGCCATGTTCCTGGAGGACCTGGGGGTCAGCGAAAGCGGCCTGGACCGCCTGATTAAGGCCAGCTACTCCCTGCTGGGCCTGATTTCCTTCCTTACCGCCGGGGAGGACGAGTGCCGGGCCTGGACCATTACCCGTGGTACCAAGGCCCCCCAGGCGGCCGGAAAAATTCACACCGACTTCGAGCGTGGCTTTATCCGGGCCGAGGTCATCGCCTTTGATGATTTGGTGGCAAACGGCACCATGGCGGCCGCCAAGGAGAAAGGGCTTGTCCGCTCCGAGGGCAAGGAGTATGTGATGAAGGATGGGGACATCGTCCTCTTCCGCTTCAACGTGTAATATGGCCTCCCCTTTGCTGGAGGAACGCCGGGAGGGTGGGGCACAGGCCCCATCCTCCCTTGGGCGTATTGGGGGCTTGGACACCCTGCGGGGTGGCTGTATCATCCTGATGATTGCCTTTCATTTTGTATACGATTTGTATTTTTATGCCGGTTTTCCACGGTGGGTGATTGATAATCCGGTTATGACGGCTATTCAGGTGGTGGGTTCAGGGTGCTTTATCCTGCTGGCCGGGTTCTCCTCCCGTCTTTCCCGGAGCAACCTGCGGCGGGGAGCCAAGGTTTTTCTGTGCGGGGTGGGCATCAGCGTGGTTACCTGGTTCTGGGGGGACCCTATCCGCTTTGGCATTTTGCAGTTTATGGGCAGTGCCATGATGCTTTATGGCTTGACCCGAACATTTTGGGAGCGGCTTCCCAAGTGGCCCTCCTTTTTCCTTTACATCATTTTATTTACGGCAACAAAGCGGCTGCTGCCCATGGTGGTGGATATGCCCTTTCTTTACCCACTGGGCTTTGTTTCTCCGGCCTTTCGTTCCTCGGACTATTTTCCCCTTCTGCCTTGGTTTTTCCTCTTTTTGACCGGAAGCTGGCTGGGCCAATTCCGGGACGGGATAGGCCAGCGGTTTCGCAGACTGGAGGTTCCGGGGCTCAATGCTCTGGGCCGTCACTCCCTGGGGGTCTATCTTCTTCATCAGCCGGTGCTGGTGCTTCTTGCCATGGGCTTGGCCCTTCTCACGGGCCGCAGCTTCAGCGTGGGATAAAAAAAGGACGGATGGCCTCTGCCATCCGTCCTTTTTTGTCCATGCCCCTGTATGGAATGGGCAGCATTTGGGGGTCAGTCCCCCTTGTACTTTTTCCGGGTGGCCATACCACCCCGAATGTGCCGCTGGGCCTTGTTCTCGTCCAGCACGGCCTTCACCTGAAGGTAGAGGGGGCGGTTAAAGGTGGGCAGGCGGTCCTGAATGTCCTTATGTACCGTGGATTTTGAAATTCCAAACTTGGTGGCGGCCGCCCGGACGGTAGCCTTGTTCTCGATGATGTAAAGCGCCAGGTCGCAGGCGCGCTCTTCCATATTCCCTTTCATGCCGGCAACACTCCCCGCATTTGCTTCTGCTAGGGACATGATATGCTTGCACTTGATGGGATATGTACGAAAAAAGGAAAAGGCCCGGCTGTTCGTTCAGCCGGGCCTTTTCTTTTTTATCTTTCTTCCTCCAAGGGGAAGGCTTTGTAATTGCCCAGCACCCGGAAGCCGTCGGCCGAGAGGGACAGCTCACGCAGGACGACGTCCATCCCCGGCTGGGTCAGGTCCCCGGAAAAGTCCAGGAAAAACAGGTACTCCCAGCTCTTTCCAGGCACCGGGCGGCTTTCCAGTTTGAGCAGATTCAGCCCTGCCGTGGAAAAGACGGTCAAAATCTGATGGAGGGCACCGCTGCGATGGGGCAGGGTAAACAGGGCACTGACCTTGTTGCGCCCAGGCCGCCGCTCCATCACCGGGGAGGCCACCACAAAGCGGGTGCAGTTTTCCCGGTTATGGTTGATGGCCTCTGCCAGGACCTCCAGGCCGTACAGCTCGGCGGCACGGCGGCTGCCGATGGCGGCCTTTGTGAGGTCGCCACCCTGGGCCACCAGCTTGGCTGCGGTGGCCGTGTTGGCTACCGCCTTCTGGCTCCAGTTGGGGTGATCGGCCAGAAATTCATCGCACTGGAAAAAGCCCTGCTCATGGGAGCAAACCTCACCTATCCCCTCCAGCGTGGCTCCTTTGGGGGCCATGAGACAGTGGTCCACCTTGACAATCTGCTCCCCCACGATATAGGTTCCGGTGCGCCCCAGCAGGTCATAGACCTGGCTGATGGAGCCGGTGGAACTGTTTTCAATGGGCAAAACCCCATAGTCGGCCTTCCCTTGGGCCAATCCTTCCAGCACCTCAGTCCAACGGGAGGCCGGGGTCCGCTGGGTTTCGGGGCCAAAAAAGCCGATGGCGGCCTCCTCGGTATAGGCCCCCGGCTCCCCCTGGTAGAGGACACGGGGACATTCCTTGGGGTCCCGGGCAAAGGCGGCCTCCTCCAAATAGCGGCGCACCCAGGGGTCCTCCTCCCGGAGCAGGCGGTGCTGGCGGCGGCGGGAGAGGGACAAAATCGTTTCATACAGGCTGACCACATCCCCCTGCAATTCGGGGTCGTGGACCAGGGCCTTTTTGTGTTCCAGGACAACTTTTTCCCGCTCTGGGTCCAGCACCTTCAGGCCATTGTCCCGCTTATAAAGGCCAATCTCCCGGGCCAGGCCCATACGGGCCTCCCACAACTCTACAAGCTCCCGGTCGATGCGGTCAATTTCCTGGCGGTACTGCTCCATCTGTGTCATACATTCACCTATAACGTTTGGTATTTTTAATCAACAATACTACAAGCTGAGATAAAATTAGCCGCCCAAATAGGCCTTTTTCACGCTTTCATCCTCCAGAAGAGTATGGGCGGGGGCGGTTTTGACCACCCGGCCGGTTTCTAGCACATAGCCCCGGTCGGCCACCGAAAGGGCCATCTGGGCATTCTGCTCCACCAGAAGGATGGTGGTGCCATGCTTGTGCAGGGACTGGATAATGTCAAAAATCTGGCCCACCATCCTTCTGGTGGAGCAGAATGCCCAGAT
>CAZHWK010000056.1:0-3316 GCA_964536405.1 uncultured Oscillospiraceae bacterium | reverse complement strand
GCGTTCTGCTCCACCAGCAGGATGGTGGTGCCGTTTTGGTGCAGGGCCTGGATGATGTCGAAGATCTGGTCCACCAGGATGGGGGCCAGGCCCATGGAGGGCTCATCCAGCATGAGAAGCTTGGGCTTGGACATGAGGGCACGGCCCATGGCCAGCATTTGCTGCTCGCCACCCGAGAGGGTGCCCGCAATCTGCTTTCTGCGCTCTTTCAGGCGGGGGAAAAGCTCGTAGACCATGGCAAGGCCGGGGTCAATTTCGCTGTTTTGGCGGGTGAAGGCCCCCATTTCCAGGTTTTCCTCCACCGTCATCTGCAAAAAGACCGCCCGCCCCTCGGGGACCTGGGCCAGCCCCTTGGACACAATTTTGTGGGCGGGGACCCCACCGATATTCTGGTCCAGGAAGGTGACCGAGCCGGTATGGCTGTGCAGCAGGCCGGACACGGTTTTCAAAATGGTGCTCTTGCCCGCACCGTTGGCCCCGATGAGGGTGACAACCTCCCCTTCGTTGACCTCAAAGGAGATGTCCTTCACGGCGTGAATGGCACCATAGTACACGTTGATATTTTCTACGCTCAGCATAGCCATGGCTCATTCACTCCTTCCGGTGCCCAGATAGGCCTTGATGACCTCGGGGTTATTTTGAATGTCGTCGGGGGTGCCCTTGGCAATAATCTGGCCAAAGTTCAGCACACAGATGCCTTCGCAGATGCCCATAACCAAATTCATATCATGCTCGATGAGCAGAATGGCAATCTGAAAGGTGTCCCGGATTTTGACGATGTTTTCCATCAGCTCGGCGGTTTCCGAGGGGTTCATGCCGGCGGCCGGCTCATCCAGCAGGAGCAGGGAGGGATTGGTGCCCAAGGCCCGGACAATTTCAAGCCGCCGCTGGGCCCCGTAGGGCAGGCTGCCCGCCTTGGCGTTGGCCAAGTCCTGCATGTCGAAGATGGACAGCAGTTCCATGGCCCGCTCATGGGCAATTTTTTCCTCTTTCCAATAGCCGGGCAGGCGGAAAATACCCTGCACCATGCCGTAGTCGATGTGGTTATGCAGGCCCAGCTTCACGTTATCCTCCACGCTGAGGTTATCAAACAGGCGGATATTCTGGAAGGTGCGGGCGATGCCCATTTTATTGACTTGGACGGTGCTTTTTCCGGCGGTGTCCATGCCGTCAAGCAGAATAGTGCCCCGGGTGGGCTGGTAGACCTTGGTCAGCAGGTTAAAGACGGTGGTTTTGCCCGCCCCGTTGGGGCCAATGAGCCCGGCAATCTCGGTGCGGCCAATGGCCATGTTAAAGTCGTTGACGGCGGTGAGACCGCCGAAGTCAATGCCCAGGTGGCGGGCTTCCAAAATGGGGCTTTTGTCCACGTCACGCTCGGGGATAATATTGGTGCTGGGCACAGGGACCAGCTTGGTTGGCTCACGCTTGCTCATTGCCATTACACCTTCGCCCCCTTCCCATTTTTCCGGCCCAGCCGGGAGAAAAATCCCTTCAGCGTGGGATTGTTGGTGGTCAGCATGACCAAAATCAGCACGATGGCATAGACCAGCATCCGATAGTCAGAGAACTGCCGCAGGGCCTCGGGTAAAATATAGAGGACGGCGGCGGCCAAAATGGAGCCCCAGATGTTGCCCAGGCCACCCAGCACCACAAAGACCAGCACCAGAATGGAGGTGTTGAAGTCAAATTTGCTGGCCCCCAGGTTGGAATAGTTCAGGCCGTACAGGGCACCGGCGGCACCGGCCAGAGCGGCCGAGGTCACAAAGGCCATCATCTTGTACTTGGTGATGTTGATGCCCACGCTCTCGGCGGCGATGCGGTTATCCCGCAGGGCCATAATGGCCCGGCCCGAACGGCTTCGCACCAGGTTAAGGACGATGACCAGGGTAATCATAATGAGCACAAACCCGGCGGTGAAGGAGGCGATGGTGGTGGTGCCGGTGGCACCCTGGGCCCCCTTGATGATGGCAAAGCCGCCCTCGGCAAGGCGGAGGTCCTCTATGGTGCGGTTGCCCCGGATGTTGAAGATGATGTGCAGGCCGGTTTCGTCATAGCCCACCAGCAGGCAGTTAATCAGCTCCTTGATAATCTCGCCAAAGGCCAGGGTGACGATGGCCAGATAGTCCCCCCGGAGCCGCAGCACGGGAATACCCACAATGGCCCCGGCGAAGGCGGCGAAGAGGGCCCCCACCACCATGGCAATCCCCAGGCGCAGAGGGACGAAGGGGACGGCCTGCTGAAGGCTCATGGCGGTCATGACCCCGGAGAAGGCGCCGACGCTCATGAAGCCCGCATGGCCCAGGCTCAATTCCCCCAGGATACCCACGGTGAGGTTCAGGGAGATGGCCATGACGATATAGGCGCAGATGGGGACCAGCATACCGGTCAGGGACCGGGTGAGCATCCCCTGATTTTTGAGAAGGGTCACAATGACGAAGGCGGCAATGACCCCCAGATAGGTGGCAAAGTCCACGGCGGTGGCCTTGTTGGCCATAAGTTTTGTTTTCATGTCGGCCACCTCACACTTTCTCGGGCACATATTTGCCCAGCAGGCCGGCGGGGCGCACCAAAAGCACCACAATCAGCACGGCAAAGACGATGGAGTTGGCAAGCTGGGTGGAAATATAGGCCTTGGACAGAGACTCGATGATGCCCAGCAGCAGCCCGCCCAAAAAGGCACCGGGGATGCTTCCGATGCCGCCAAAGACGGCGGCGGTGAAGGCCTTGATGCCGGGCATGGAGCCGGTGGTGGGCATGAGGTTGGTGGTGTAGGAGCACAAAAGCACCCCGGCCACGGCGGCCAGGGCCGAGCCGATGGCGAAGGTCATGGAGATGGTGCGGTTGACATCGATGCCCATGAGCTGGGCGGCCGCCTTATCCTCGGAGCAGGCCCGCATGGCCTTGCCCATCTTGGTCTTGCTTGTAAAGAGGGTGAGGGCAATCATGATGATGATACAGACGGCCACCGTGAGCAGGGACAGATAGGAAATGGTGAGCTGCCCCCCCAGCAGGGACAGATTTCCGCTGATGATGGGGGTATAGCCCTTGGGGTTGGGGCTCCAGATCAGCAGGGCGGCATTTTGCAAAAAGTAGCTTACCCCGATGGCGGTAATCAGCACGGCCAGGGAGGTGGCCTGCCGCAGGGGCTTATAGGCCAACCGCTCGATGATAATGCCCAGCACGGTACAAACCAGCATGGCCAGGATAACGGACACCACCCCGGGCAGGCCCAGATAGTTCATGGCACAAAAGGAAATATAGCCGCCCACCATGATCACGTCGCCGTGGGCGAAGTTCAGCATCTTGGCGATGCCGT
>CAZHWK010000055.1:0-8662 GCA_964536405.1 uncultured Oscillospiraceae bacterium | reverse complement strand
GACATAGTGATGAGCAACCCCCCGGTATCGAAACGAAGATAATACCACTCACGGAGAAATAGAGGAAGCTTTTAAAAGGGTGAAGAGAATGCCAAAAGACGCAGGGAGAAACCTGCGTCAAATCAGTGCAAACGAAGTAAGGTGGCGTTAATTCAAGCACCCCAAGGGACCTTCGTCCAGAGCGTGTCCAGCAAAAAAATGAAAAACTGTCACAAAGCACGCATCGAAAACATTGCCAGAAACTAGGTCTGCGAGCTACCATTTTGGTCTCGAGAACCCTTGATTTCTACGTGACTACCCCAAGCTTTGTGCAAACCTCCTACATACGGCGCAGAATAGGCGCACCATGTTAAAGGTTTTGTGTGTAACCAGAAAAATTGCACTTTGAAAGAAAATGTGCACCGAGAGACGATCCGTGAGTTGCTGCAGATGGCAAACATCGGCAGTATGGCTGACATCCAGAATCTGTTCAAGGAAACCATTTCCGAATCCATGGAGAATGGCCTGAGGGCAGAGCTGGATGACGAGCTGGGCTGCAGCAAATACGACTGCAAAAACAAGGGTGCGGCGCAGATAACAGTCGCAATGGTCACAGTAGCAAGACGCTACACATCAGCTTTGGTGGTATGGATGTTTCTGTTCCCCGGGCTCGAAAGGGAAAATTCGAGCCCCAGGTACTGAAAAGGAACCAGACCAGCATCAGGCAAGACATAAAGAAAAAAATTCTACCCATGCATGCCACGGCATGACCATCGGTGATATCGAGGCTGATATCCAGGATATCTACGGCACTGCCGTCTCGAACAGTACGGTTAGCCAATTTTTCTTATTGCCCGCAAGTGGCAGCAGTGGCCTCTGAAGGCCATCTACTATTTTATGTCCGCAGTAAAAGGCAGTCTACATTGCCATTGGGGTCAATCTGGATGGACAAAAAAATGCCCTGGACATGTAGGTTGAAGAAAGCGAGAGCACTAAATTTGGGGCGACTGTACTCAATGGCCTGAAAAACCGGGAGGTAGAGGATATTTTCATTGCTTGTATCGACACTTTGACGGAATGCACCCGCCAGCTGCACAAGGTGACCACGGCTAACTCCGTGTTTCCCACCGATGACAGCTTGCTGAAAATGCTGTACCTGGCTATGGTGAATATTACAAGAAGTGGACCAGACGGCGGCAGGCCTGAAGCCTGATCCACGCCCTGATGGCCACCTGCTTTGCCGAGCGTATGCCGGAGTAACACCGCCGCAGCCTGATGTCAAGGGCAATATAACCGGCTCCACCGCCCTTAATAAATCTTGCCCTATTCGCACCCGCAATGAAGTTTACACAAAATTTTGGACTGACCCATTTCTTTGGGGTTGACCGTTTTTTCAAGTAGCCATTGCAATAATTTTTGCACATAGCTTTGACAACTAATTTTTACTCACACCGACTTGTTTCATAACCTCGTTTTGTGTCTAGCTCGTACTCCAGCACCTTCTGCAACACATCTCCGAATAACTCCTTCATCGCCTTCATGACCTTAGCGGTAGAACTAAAATGCTGGCTGTTTACAAAATCCCTGCGTAGCTGTTTGGGAGTCGTTTCCACAAAAAACATCCCTTCGTTCTTTATTTTCGTTTTTGCCAATTGTTGACCGAAAGGATGTCTCTTATTTTACTTTTACACAAAAATTTCAGAGGTCTCTTCTCCGCAAAACAGGAGCTGGACTTTTTTCAGATGCAGATTCCTATGTCCCACTGGTGACTCCCCATCTCACGGAAATGGGTAAACGGACTGGACTGCCTTCAAAGCGTATATCAATCCCCAATCTATTCAGGCGCTGATACTTTCCGCAGCTTCATTCATTCTCCAGGGCTCCTATAAATTGCGAACGACCGTTGACACTATCAAGTTAAGGTTTACATATGTGCTTGCCGTCTGTTTCGAGAGCGTTCGAAACAGACACGTTCTTGTCATTCAGCGGAATTTTCCGAACATTTTAGGACGGGGAGGTCCAGATTGCTAGAGCAGCCGAACAGCCGCCATAGCCGAGCGGTTATTCCGGAACCTTCTCGGCATCACGTTCCTCCAACATGAGGGCCAAAAAGGCTGCCATCAGAAGGGCGCAACACAGCAATACGGATTGAACACCAAACCAACCGGTCAACACGCTGCTAAGGGCTGCGCCTCCAATAAAAAACAAAATAATGCCGTAGTATTGCAGGGCGAGCACCAAATATTTTCTCTCACAATTTCGAAAAAAGAGGAAAAGGGCCTCTGTTCCGCTTCGTAAATTTCCGGTACACATGGTTGTAGCAAAGGGATTTCCGTGAAGGCTACGAAAGCTCTCCACCTGCATGGCACAGGTAAAGGAGACCGAAATGTTGGCAATAAAGTTCCATTCCCCGTCTGGGATAAAGGCTAGGGCAGCCATGAGCAGAAATTCCAAAATCAAAACAACATGCCGCCAATGCACCGTGGGCCTGCTTCGAAAGCGATGACGTACAAACTCGGCCACTAACACGCCTATGGCATATGCTAGTACGGGCAGAAAGTAATAAATAACTTTCCGCATATTACCCTCTGCAAACCACAGACCCAGCAGCACGATATTGCCAGTCTGTGCCGTGGCAAAAGCCCGTCCCCGGGTTAGATAGGTATAGGCATCCAAGAAGCCGCCTACAACCGTTAACAAAGCACCCAGACAGAAACGTTCTGCCATAGGATGCCGGTTGCTATATTTCATTATATCACCGACTCTTGTATTATGTCTATTCTGGCGGAAAGAAACTGGTTGCTATAACTCCAAGGGCGGTGCAGCATTTGCTGCACCGCCTATAAAAGGAAGGTATAAACGGTGAGGCTCAGATAGAGGCAGCGAGGGCAGCCTCCACCATGCGGCGAGCATCACCAATGTAGGTGACCGGATCAAAAAAGCTGTCAATTTCTTCCGGTGTATAGCTTGCCATAATTTCCTGGTCAGCCAAGACCAAATCCTTCAGATGATGGCCATTCTGGAATGCGGACATGGCCATGTCGTAGATTTTTTCATGGGCAGTTAGGCGGCCCAGCTTTTCGCCCAAGCGCATCATGATACTTTCCGACATAATTAGACCCTTGGTGAGGTCTAAGTTGGCCAACATTTTTTCAGGGTGAATGTCCAGCCGTGCCAAAATCAACTCTGCATAGTGTAGCGTTTTTTCGGTCAGGCTGCAGGTGGTATAGAGCGTGTATCCTTCCACATTGGCAGCACGGAAGTCGCGCTCATGTTCGTGCATCATGGCAGCATAAATGGTGCCGGACTCAAACTGTGCGATCCGGGAGAGCCCGACCATAGCTTCCAGACCAAAGGCGTTGCGCTTTTGAGGCATGGTGCTGCTGCCGACATTGCCGTAGGTCCAGGGCTCCTCTACCTCACCGACTTCACTCCGGGAGAGCTCATACAGCTCGCTGGCAATCTTACCAAAGGTGGTACTGATGGAGGTCAGGTCCGCAGTAAACTCGGCCAGATTATCCCGAGCGGTATGCCAAGGCACGGGGACGAACTTCAAATCTAGCAGGGTCGCCATCCGCTTGGTGACATCCAAGCCGTTGCTGCCCAAAGAGGCCAGAGTACCTGCTGCGCCATAAAAGCTGACGGCAAACAGTCTTTTCTTGCAGTCTTCCAGCCGCTCCAGATGACGATTGAGTTCCATGAGCCAAACAGCTAGCTTAAGCCCAAATGTGATGGGAATAGCGTGTTGGATGTGGGTGCGTCCGGCCATAGGAGTGTCAATATGTTCCTTGGCCATTTTGACCAGCATCCTGCGCAGGTTAATGAGCTGACCATAAATGTGGTCGTATACCTCACGTAGCTTCAAAATCAATGCGGTATCCAGAATGTCCTGCGTGGTAGCCCCCCAGTGAATGAACTCTGCCGTATCCGACCCCTGGAAAGCAGGCTTCCAAGCACGGAGAAATGGGACAACAGGATGTCCTCCGGTAAAGGCGGTCTGCTCCTCAAAAACGGCCAAGTCCAAATATTCTAGGGTGGCTTTAGAGTTGATTTCCTGTGCAATTTTTGTAGGAATAATACCAAGTTCTGCTTGCGCTGTGGCCAGGGCAGCTTCGACCTTTTGCATCAGCTCCAGATGATGGGGGGTGGAAAAAACGGCCTTCATGGCGGCACTTTCCCAGAGTTCGCCTTCGTGGATGTAAACAGACATAGGAATTGCTCCTTCCTTTTTATGAATTATAGTCGGGAGATAGCATGGCGTCCCTTACCCTCGGCATAGGCCCGGTCCCGATAGGCACGTAGTTCATCACGGAATTTGGGATGGGCACACTTTTCAATCATCAGCTCCGCACGCTCGAAGGCAGTTAAGCCGCGCAAATCGGCCAAGCCTTGCTCGGTGACGATAATTTGAGTGTCATGCTCGGTGTGGTCCACATGTCCAACGTGGGGCACGATGCAGGAAATGGTGCCATTTTTAGCGGTGGAGGCGGTGGAGAAGACAGACAATCCAGATGCGCGGGCATAGTCACCGGAACCACCGATGCCGTTCATGATGACACAGCCCCCCACATGGGTGGAGTTCACGTTGCCACTCAAGTCAACTTCCAGTGCGGTGTTCATGGCGATAACGCCCAAACGCCGGATGACCTCCGGGGAGTTACTAATTTCCATGTTGCGAAGAATGATTTTGTCCTGGTACTGGGCCAAATTTGCATAGAGTGACTCCCGCTTGTCAGGGGAAATAGTCAGAGCTGTGCCACAGGCAAAGTCGACCTTTCTGGCGTCAATGAGGCTAACCACCGCATCCTGCATAACCTCGGTATACACGCTCATGTGCTCAAAATTGGATTTAATCAGTCCCTGAAGCACGGCGTTTGATACGCCACCCACACCAGACTGCAACGGAGGTAGAGGATTGGTCAACCGACCAGCTCGGACCTCATCCTCAAAGAAGCGAATCAGGTGACCGGCAATGGCCTCCATTTCCTCGTTTGGCTCCTTCAGAATGGTGTTGGTATCCTCGTTGCTGGTGCAAACAACGGCCACGATTTTCTTGGGGTCGCAGGGGACATAGGCTGTGCCAATCCGCTGGCTGGGATTTGTGATGGGGATGGGTTGTGTATGGGGAATACGCTCGGTGGTAAACACGTCATGCATACCCTCCACCCCACAAGGAATGGTATCATTGACTTCCAGAATAATTTTATCGGCATATTTGGCCAGCAAGTCCGTCACGCCCACAGCGCAGCCCGGAATCAGGTTGCCAGCCTCGTCTACCCCTGCCACCTCAATAATGGCCAAATCAATTTTGCCTACAAAGGGATAGCCGTTTTTAATCCAATAGGGCAGGGTGCTTACATGGGTGTCCACATATTTTAGCTTATCTTCATTGACAAGACTGCGGGTGGTGGGGTTGCTCTGATAGAGATAGCGGCGGCGCAGAACACCGGCTCTTGCCAAAACACCCTCCAACTCGTCGCCCACATTGCCGCCAGTGATGAGAGTAATTCCCAAAGATTCACCACGGTCAGCACGGCGGGCAATCGCAGCCGGAACATCCTTGGGATAGCCGATAACGGTAAAGCCGCTGGCACCCACGACCATACCGTCACGCACAAAGGCGGCAGCTTCTTCGGCGGTAGTAATCTTTTGACGCACAGAGGCGTTTAAAATTCGCTCCATTTTAATTAATCCTTTCTTTTGTCGTTGATGTAGGGCTAGTCTACCAACTCCAAGAGAGTTGCGCCGCCTTGGCCGCCACCCATACACAGAGTGGCAATACCGTACCGAGTGCCGGTGCGCTTCATGCCATGGACCAAGGTAGTGAGGATGCGTGCGCCAGTGGCACCCAAGGGATGACCCAAGGCGATGGCACCACCGCTAATATTGACCTGGCTCTGATCCAGACCCAGTTCGTTGATGACGGCCAAGCTCTGTGCCGCAAAAGCCTCGTTAAGCTCAAACATCCCAATCTGGTCCAAGGTCATGCCGGTCTTCTCCAGCACCTTGCGCACAGCGGGAACGGGGCCGATGCCCATGAGGCGGGGATCCACGCCTACAATAGCCTGCCCCACAATCTTAGCCATGGGCTTCACGCCCAGTTCCTTCACCTTTTCCCCGCTCATGAGCAGCAGGGCGGCGGCGGCATCACTGCGCCCGCAGGAGTTACCGGCGGTTACCTGACCCTTTCCGTCGGTGCGGAACACAGGCTTCAGCTTAGTCAGAGCCTCCATGGTGGTTTCCCGGGGCTGCTCGTCAGTATCAAAAATGATGGGGTCCTTTTTCCGCTGAGGAATCACCACAGGAGTAATCTCCGGACGGAACACGCCCTCGGCCACGGCCTGAGCGGCCCGCCGCTGGCTCTCACAGGCAAACTCATCCATGGCCTCACGGGTAATCCCATACTTTTCAGCCACGTTCTCGGCCGTATCTCCCATACCGAAAGCACCATAGTCCTCCTGAGGCTGGGCCCGGCGGGCACCCTCTACAATGGGGTCATAGATGGTGTTGCTGCCGGTACCGTAGCCGTAGCGGGCATTCCACAGCTCAAAGTGGGTATCACTCATGGCCTCTACACCACCGGCCACAGCCACCTCCACATCGCCGCACCGAATATCGTTTGCGGCGCAGTGAACCGACTGAATAGAGGATCCGCACTGCATCATCAGGGTGTAGGAGGGAATTTCCTCTGGAAAGCCTGCCTTCAAGGAAATCACACGGGCAATATTGGAAGCTTTGGAGTTTTGCTTGGTCTGTGCCATAATCACTTCCTGAACCACATCAGGGGACAGGCCGGTACGTTCCATCAAAGATTTGCATACCAAGGCACCTAGCTCATGGGCCTGAGAGGTTTTTAGGGCTCCGCCCATTCGGCCTACCGGGGTGCGGACTGCATCGACAATATAGACCTCACGCATAAAAAAATCCTCCTTAAAATCTCGTATTTTAGATACGTGCAATCCCCTGCTCTCTTGCCTCATCGGCCACGGCCTTGGCCACAGCATCGGCCACCGACTTGTCCAGAGCCGAGGGGATGATGTACTCGGGGGTCAGCTTTTCCTCGGGAATAAGGGCGGCAATGGCCCGGGCGGCCCGCACCTTCATGCCCTCGGTAATATCGCTGGCCCGCACCATGAGGGCCCCCTTGAAAATGCCGGGAAACACCAGCACATTGTTAATCTGGTTGGGGAAATCGCTGCGGCCGGTGCCAATCACGGCGGCTCCGCCCTTTTTGGCCTCCTCGGGCATGATTTCGGGTACGGGGTTGGCCATAGGGAAGACGATGCCCTGGTTCATTGTGGCCACCATCTCGGCAGTAACCAGACCAGGACGGGAAACCCCGATAAAGGCATCGGCTCCCTTCATGGCATCGGCCAGTGTGCCGTGCTCATGATGGAGGTTGGAGATATGGCTGATCTCCTCCTGCCCGGGATTGAGGCCCTCATCCCCTTCACAGATGATGCCGTGAAGGTCACACATGACCACATTGCCAAATCCCATCTCAATGAGCAGCTTGCCAATGGCAATCCCGGCGGCCCCTGCCCCGTTGATGACGATTTTCAGCTTGCCCAGCTCCTTGCCCGTCACCTTGACGGCGTTAAGCATGGCGGCAGCCACCACAATGGCGGTGCCGTGCTGGTCATCGTGGAACACCGGGATGTCGCAGACCTCCTTCAGCCGCCGCTCCACCTCGAAGCAGCGGGGGGCGGCGATGTCCTCCAGGTTGATACCCCCAAAACTCTTGGAGATGAGGGCGATGGTTTCCACCAGCTTGTCCACATCCTTGGTGTCTACGCACAGGGGGAAGGCATCCACACCCCCAAATTCCTTAAAGAGGGCGCACTTGCCCTCCATGACGGGCATACCGGCGGCGGGGCCGATGTCCCCAAGACCCAGCACAGCCGAACCGTCGGTGATAACAGCCACCAGATTTCCACGGCGGGTCAGAGTGAAGGACTTGTCATAGTCCTCCGCAATTTCCCGGCAGGGCTGGGCCACGCCGGGGGTGTACAGCAGGGAAAGGTCCTCCCGGGTTTCGATGGGGCTCCGGGCTATCACTTCAATTTTTCCCCGGAGCTTCTCGTGCAGTTCCAGGGATTGTTTACTGATTTCATCCATGAACATAACTTCCTTTCTTCGGACACTTCTGTCCATGCCGGGGTTTTACAACATTCCCTTAGACCATCTGCTCGGGATGGAAAACCTCGTCAAATTTCTCCGCTGTCAGGAATCCCAGCTTGATGCAGGCCTCCTTCAGGGAAATATTTTCCTTATGGGCCAGCTTGGCAGTTTTGGCGGCATTGTCATAGCCGATGTAGGGGTTCAGGGCGGTAACCAGCATGAGAGAGTTGTGCAGGTTATGGTGCATTTTCTCCCGGTTGGCCTGAATACCCACGGCACACTTCTCGTTGAAGGAGGTCATGGCCTCGGCCAGCAGGCGGGCCGACTGCAAGAAATTGTAAATGCACACAGGCATAAACACATTCAGCTCAAAGTTGCCCTGGCTGGCGGCCAGACCAACCGCCACATCGTTGCCCATCACTTGAACAGCCACCATGGTCACGGCCTCACATTGGGTGGGGTTGACCTTGCCGGGCATGATGGAGGAACCGGGCTCGTTTTCCGGAATGAAAATCTCCCCCAGTCCGTCCCGGGGGCCAGATGCCAGCCAGCGCACGTCGTT
>CAZHWK010000054.1:0-8701 GCA_964536405.1 uncultured Oscillospiraceae bacterium | reverse complement strand
AGCCCATCTACCTCACCTGTCAGGTGGGTCTGCGGGGCTATGTGGCCGCCCGCATTCTGGAACAGAACGGGGCCAAGGTCCATGACCTGGCCGGGGGCTATACCCTTTATGCCGCCTATGAAACCGACCTGGCCGGAATGGCCGACGGCGCACCCAAAAACTGTATGCCCTGCGGAATGCAAGTGAAGGAGTAACACCCGCCATCCAGACGCACCTAAACCTGGCACTTGCTGAACGCACCCTCCCGTAAACCAAAAAGGAACACGGCTCCGATGAGCCGTGTTCCTTTTTCTTTTTAAACCGCCTCTTCCAGGGCGGCAGGCTCATACTTGGGCGTGTTCCGGCGCAGAATACCGAACACCACCATGCCAAGCAGGGCGGGAACTACCCAGCCAAAGCCGTGGCTGGCAAAGGGCAGGGCCGACACCATGCTCCGCACAACCTCCAGATTGGGGTTGACGGCCAGGATGGCATCCCCCACGCTGGCAATGCCTGCAAACAAAACCCCGCCGAAGTAAACCCCGTCATTGGGTACAAAGCGGTTGAGCAGGCCCAGGAAGGTCATCACGATACACACGGGATAGACCACCAGGAAAATGGGAGTCACATAATTCACCAGATTCTGCACACCGGTGATACCCAGGACGGTGCCCACCACGCAGACGATGAGCATCAGCATTTTATAGGAGATGCGCCCCCCGAAGAAGTCGGCCAAAAAGGCCACCACGCAGGAACCGATACCCACCGCCGTGGTTAAGCAGGCCAGTGCCACGGCACAGCCCATCAGGCCCAAGCCAAATTTGCCCATTACCAGGCCGATGATACCCGAGAGGATGGCGGTCTGGGGGGTGTCAGGGCTGTAAATCCCGCTGGCCGTGCCGCCCAGATAGGTCAGGGTTCCGTAAACTGCGAAGAGGGCTACCACGCAGATGATACCGCCCAAAAATCCGCCCAGTTTGAGCTGCTTTCCGCTATATCCCTTGCGCCGCAATTGCTCAATCAGAACCCCGGCAAATAGGATGCCCACGGTGAGGTCGCCCGTGTTATAGGCGGTCAGCAAGGCCGAGGAGAAGGGGTTTTTCAGCTCGGTGGAAACGGGGGTTCCCACAGGGGTGAGGACCCCCTTGATGAGAACGATGGCCAGGAGGATGAGCAGCAGAGGAGTCAGGTACTTGCCCAGCTTATCCACCACCGAATTTCGGTCACTGGCGAAGAAATAGACCAGAACGAAGAAAATAGGCACGGTCACCCAGATGGGTACGCCGGGGAAAATGTTGCTTACGCCGATTTCATGAGTGGTGGCGGCACAGCGGGGCAGGGTGGAGCTCACGCCGATGAGGATGCCGCCAACCAGGTAAAACAGAGTATAGAACTTGGGGTGAACATGGCCCATCAGGTCCTCGGCCCCATAGCCCACATTGCTGATGGACCACAGTGCCATCACCGGCAGGACAATGCCGGTCAAAAGCAGGCCCATGGCGCCCAAAAACCAGCGGTCACCGCTGAGAAGGCCAATTTGCGGGGGGAAAATCAGGTTTCCGGCTCCAAACATGGTGGAAAACAGGGCAAAACCCAGGATGAGGACCTCTATCAGAAATTTTTTGTTTTTCATCTCAACACGACGACCCAGGGTCGCCGCGCTCACCTCCTATATCTTTCTTCGTTATCGGCGGTAAACCGTCCGGCCGCCCAGCACGGTTTCCATCACCTTTACCTTGGGGAAGTCATCAGGGGAAATGGTGAACAGGTCCTGCTCCAGCACCACCAGGTCGGCCTGCCGTCCCAGTTCCAGGGTGCCCCGTACCCCCTCGTCCCCGCATGGCCAGGCCGCCTTGGAGGTGAAGAGGGCCACCGCCTCCTCCACACTCATGGCCTGCTCAGGCAGGTAGGTGCGCTTGCCGTCCCGGCTCTTCCGGGTGACGGCCGAGCGGATGTTATCCAGCACGTCGAAGGGCTCCACCGGGCAGTCCGAACCGCCGCTGATGTGAATGCCCATCTCGTCCATGGTCTTCCAGCAGTAGCACTCCCGTGCCTTCTGGGGACCCACCCGCTCCTCAATGATGCGCATATCGGCCTCAATGAAGATGGGCTGTACGTATGCCTGCACCCCCATGTCCTTCATCCGGGCCAGCAGGGCGGGGCTGGTGGTCTGGGCATGAACGATGCCGTGGCGATGCTCGGGCCAGGGATTTTCCCGCTGGGCCAGCTCAATGGCATCCAGCACATTCCGAAGGGCCAGGTCCCCGATGGCGTGAACGGCCACATTCACATGGGCGTCGTGGGCCTCCCGCACCAAGCGGTTTAACTCCTCCTGGGCATAGATGGGGATGCCGTGGTTATCAGGGTCGTCCACATAGCCACCCTCCATCTCGGCCGACTTGGCCCCCAGGGAGCCGTCCTGAAGCAGCTTGCGTGGCCCCATGCGGAACAGGCTTTCCCGGTCGCTGAGGTCGGGGCCAACCGCCAGCAGGCGGCCGAAGTTCTCCCCCGCCCCCTGCCACTGCTCATAGATGCGCACGCTCAAGGCCCCTTCTGCCTCCATCTCCCGGAACAGCTGCACCAGGTGAACCGGATCCATCCCCGGAATGGTGCACAGGTCGTCGGTGTGGACGCAGGTGATACCGGCGGCATTCAGGTCGGCCTGGGCGATGCGCACCAGCTCCCGCACGAAGGCGTCATCCATGGGCGGGATAACCTCCATATACAGGCGCATGGCGTCCTCCCGCAGCAGACCCCGCTCGAAGTCAATGAGTCCCCGCACTGTGGGGCTGAGGTCGGGAAGGGCCTGAATCAGCTCCAGCATCTTGGTGTTGCAGGCGGCGATGTGACCGCAGGTGCGAAGCATACAGATGGGCACCTCGGTGGAAATTCGGTCCATGTCGGCCCGCTCCACCATCCGTCCCTCCCGCATGGTTTCCTGGTTCCAGCCCATGCCGATGAGATAATCGGGATGCTGCTGGGCAATGCGCTCCTGGCCCAGTGCCACCACCGTTTCAATGGAGTCCACGCCAAATAGGGGAAGCTGAACCCGGAACATCCCATAATAGAGCATGTGCATATGGGTGTCGGAAAAGCCGGGCAGCAAAAGCTTTCCTTCCAGGTCGGTCCTTTCGTCCCAAGCCTGGTTACCGGCTTCCTCATCAGTCCCCAGGAAAACAATCTTACCATCTTCTGTGCCAAGGGCCTCATAGTGCCGCATCTGGCCGTCCATGGAGGTCACCTTGCCGTGATACCAAAGTCTTCGCATTCCCATTCTCCTTCCAAAACGCATCGACGGCGTCTTTTGTCCTTTTTACTATGCAAGCATGATGCCACCTTTTCCCCTTCGGATGAAAAAAGGACCGGGATAGGCCCAAGGCCCCGGCACCAAAGGAAAACTTTGATGCCGGGGCCTTGCCCTCCGGGCGGGCCGGAGAAAGGGACAATGCTTTATGACCGCAAATTATCTTGCACCTGCAAATTATTTTGCGGCAAAAATTTTTGCATTTTGTATTGCAGGCTTTGGCGGGAAATCCCCAATGCCCGGGCGGCGGCCGACACGGTTTTGTATCGGGCCAGGGCATTTTCAATCAGCCCCTGCTCATAGCGGCCCACCAACTGCTCCAGTCCCAGGCCGGTGTCCAGCAGCTCGGCGGCGGCCTGAGGGGGCAAAACCGCCACCACTTCCTCCTTGCCGCTTTGGCTCCAGAGAATATCCTGCACATCCTCCATCCTCAGCAGACTGCCCTCCGCCGTGGCGCAGGCCCCCTCCATGGTGTTGCGCAGTTCCCGCACGTTGCCCGGCCAGGCGTATTGCTGAAACAGGCTTTCGGCCAGATTGCTCAACCCGCTGATGCCCCGGCCGGTTTTTGCACCGATTTGCCGGGCAAAAAGCCGGGCCAGGGGGAGAATGTCCCCAGGCCGCTCCCGCAGGGGCGGAATTTGCAGGCGGATCACCCCGATGCGGTAGTAAAGGTCCTCCCGCATCCGCCCCTCGGCCAGAACCTTTTGGGGCGGCTCAGTCATGGCGGCCACCACCCGCACGTCAAAGCAGATGTCCCGCTCGCCCCCCACCCGGCGGACGGTTTTTTCCTCCAGGGCTTTGAGTAGCTTGGCTTGAAGGCCCACATCCATGGAGTTGATTTCGTCCAGAAAAAGGGTGCCGCCGTCGGCCAGCTCAAACAGTCCCTTTCGGCTGACCGCCCCGGTGTAACTTCCCTTCTCGGTGCCAAAGAAGATGGACTCCAGCAGATTGGGGGGAATGGCGGCGCAGTTTTGGGTGATAAAGGGCTTGCCCGCCCGCCTGCCCTCGGTGTGAAGGGCCTGGGCAAACAGCTCCTTGCCTGTGCCCGTTTCCCCGCAAATCAGAACCGAGGTGTCAAGCCCCGCCACCGCCCGCACCCGGTCCTTCAGGGCCTCCATCTGGGGGTCCTGGGTGATAATTTCTTCCAGGGTGGTCAGGCGGTGCCCGGCCTCCTCGGCCCGCACCTCCAACTGACCCACCCGGTAAAAGCGGGTGGAGTCCACCGCTCCCCTTACCTCCCCATTGACGATAACAGGCAGTGTGGTGGAGTCCAACACCACTTCCTCCCCGTAGACATTGGTCAAATTCTGCCGCACCCGATAGCTGGGCCGCCCTGTTTTCAGCACCTGGAGGATGGTGCTTGTCTCCTCATCCAGCTCGGGGTACAGCTCCAGAATGTGACAGCCCACCGCCTCGGGCAGATGGAAGGAGTCCCGAACCTGGGCCGGAACCCGCATATACTCCACAATCCCATTCCGGTCGGTGACCAGAATGCATTCCTTCTCCTGGCAGACACGGATAATCGAATTGATTTGATCTAAAAACTGTTCCGACATGGCCCCTTCCTCCTCTTCAGCCCCACCGTCCCCGGCTTCATACCGCTGCCGAAAAAGCAGCCTGTTTCCTTTCCTGCATCATATCACAAGAAACCCATCCTTTCAACCGATACCCCTCGCCTAGACGCAGTCCACCCTCAACTCAACCCAAAAACGGAGTGATACCTTCTGGTATCACTCCGTTTTTGTAGTTTTATATCCCGCTTCCCCTCTCACAGGGCCTGTTTCGTCCGGGCCAGTCTGCCGTAAAGTTCCATCTCCCGACGGAGGGATTGGGCCAGGTCGGGGGATATCTCTTCCGCCCCCACCCGCCATTTCCAGTTGTCCCCTACGGTGGAGGGCACATTCATGCGGCTTTCGCTGCCCAGACCAAGCACATCCTGCATTTGCACCACGGTGGTGTCGGCCACACTGGCCCATAGGGCCCGCATCATGCCCCAGTGCCACCCTTCCTCCTCCCGCAGGCGCAGATACCGCTTGGCATAGGCCACATCGTCGGCCGGGGCCGAGCTTATCCACCCCAGGGCGGTGTCGTTGTCGTGGGTGCCGATATAGGCCACGCAGTTGCGTGGATACCCATGGGGCAGATACTCACTTCCGTTTCCATCCCGGCTGTCAAAGGCAAATTCCAGCACCTTCATGCCGGGAAACCCGGTTGCGTCCCGCAGGGCATGTACGCTGTCGGTCAGAAAGCCCAGGTCCTCGGCAATAATCCTTTGCCTGCCCAGGGCCTTTTCCACCGCCCGGAACAGCTTCATGCCCGGCCCTTGCCGCCACCGCCCGTTTTTGGCATCGGCGGCCCCATAGGGGATGGCATAATAGCTGTCAAAGCCCCTGAAGTGGTCAATGCGAAGCAGGTCATACATGTTGCACTGATAGCGGATACGCTCCACCCACCAGGCAAATTCCTCCCTCTCCATGGCCGCCCAGTCAAACAGGGGATTGCCCCAAAGCTGACCCAGGGCCGAAAAGCCATCGGGGGGGCAGCCGGCCACTTCAATGGGCCGCAGGTTCCCGTCCAGCTGGAACTGCCCGGGATGGGCCCAAACATCCACGCTGTCCTCGGACACATAGATGGGCAAATCCCCGATTATTCCCACCCCTCTTGCGTTTGCGTAGGTTTTCAAAGCCTCCCACTGGCGGAAAAAGAGGAACTGCACCCCCTTCCAAAAGGAAATTTCATTGGCCAGCTCCTCCTTCAGGGACTGAATAACCCCCTCCTCCCGGCGACGCTGGGGCTCGGCCCACTGGCTCCAGGGGGCCCCGCCATTTTTCTGCTTCAAGGCCATGAACAGGGCATAATCCTCCAGCCAGAAGGCATTTTCCTCACAAAACACCCCAAATTCATCCGGTGGAGAACCCAGCAGCCGCCCGCAGGCCAGCCGCAACACGGGATACCTCTGCTCATACAGCCGCCCATAGTCCACTCTGCCCGGGTCGGTCCCCCAATCCCGGTGGGCGTACTCCTCCTCCCGCAGCAGCCCTTCCTCCGCCAGGTCGTCCAGGTCAAGGAGGTAAGGGTTGCCCGCAAAGGTGGAGTAGCTTTGATAGGGCGAGTCCCCAAAGCCCGTGGGACAGATGGGCAAAATCTGCCACCAGCTCTGCCCCGCCGCCGCCAAAAAGTCTGCAAAGTCACGCCCAGCCCGCCCCATGGTTCCCACCCCATAAGGGGAGGGCAAACTGGTCAGGTGCATTAAAATACCACTCGTTCTCACGCAAATCAAATCCTTTATGCGGAATGGGTCAAAGCTTTCTTGTACTCTCCCCGGCCATTAGTTCATATGCCACCCGCTCGTAAACGGCGGGATGACTGCCCTGAATCCGTTCCAGCAAAATTTCCACCCCACGATCGGCAATCCTGCTGGCATCCTGCCGGATGGTGGTCAGCTTGGGGGAGAGATATTGCCCCAGCTCAATGCCGTCAAAGCCCATCACCGAAATGTCCTCGGGCACACGCAGTCCCCGGTCGTGCAGGGCACGGATGGCTCCCACCGCCTGTACGTCGGACATGGCAAACACGGCCGTCAGCTCGGGCATTTTGTCCAGCAGTCGGCCCATGGCCTCATAGCCGCTGGACATGGCAAAGCGGCTGCTTTCATACTGCCCCTGCCCGTCAAAGGGCAGGTTCCGGCTTTCAAAGGCCCGTTCCACCCCCACATAACGCTCACAGGCCGCCTTGGAGGCCTCCATCCGTCCGCCAATGACCCCAATCCGGCTGTGCCCCAGGTCTATCAGCTCTTCCACCGCCCGCTGGGCTGCCGCCCTATCGTCGGTGCTGACGCTGGACAGGTTTTCAAAGGGAACCCCTTCGGCCGAGTTGGTCACCAGGACGCATGGCTCGGCCAGGGCACTGAATCTCTCCCGAAAATAGTCCAGATTACTGCCCAGGAAAAGGATGCCAAGGGGCTTGCGCTCCCGGCTGATTTGCAGGGCTTGTTCCAGCTCGTTGTCCTCCTCGTCGATGTAGTACACAAGGCTGGGATGCCCCTTGCTTTTAATCAGGGCCTGCATCCGCTCAATGATGCTGGCAAACAGCATATTTTGGGAGCCTTTTACAATCACGGCAATGCCGTTGCTGGACTGCTGCTTTAAATGCTTGGCGTTGTTGTTCAGGCGAAAGTGGTGCTGCTCCACCACCGCCATCACCCGCTCCCGGGCCTGGTCGGACACGTCGGGATGATGGTTCAGCACCCGGGAAACCGTCCCCACGGCATAGCCGGAAAGGCGGGCAATATCTTTGATGGTCATAGCCCTCTCCCCCTCTGCTATCCCTTGACCGCCCCGGCGGCCACACCTTTGATAATGTGCTTTTGCCCCGCCAGATAGACGATGACGATGGGTATAATGGTCAGAATGATGCAGGCCATCATGGCCCCCATCTCCACCTTGCCGAAGCTGCCCCGGAAATTTTGGATGATCATGGGGATGGTATAATACCCCTGTACCCTGTCCAACACCAGATAGGGCAGCAAATAGTCGTTCCACACCCACATGGCCTCCAAAATCCCCACCGATACCAGTGTGGGCTTCAAAATGGGAATGTCAATGAGGAAGAAGGTTTGAAGGGGGTTGCAGCCGTCAATCATGGCGGCCTCCTCCACCTCCAGAGGGATGGACTTCATAAACCCGGTGAACATAAATACCGCAAGCCCCGCTCCAAAGCCCAAATAGATGATGCAGATGGTCCAAGGGCTTGTGATATGCAGCTTGTTGGCGGTCTGGGACAGGGTGAACATGACCATCTGGAAGGGCACCACCATGGACAGCACAAACAGGAAATACAGCACCTTGGCAAACTTCCCTTTGCTGCGGGCAATGTACCAGGCGCACATGGAGCAGCACACCAAAATCAGCCCCACCGAGCTGACCGTAATGAACAGGCTGTACCCCAGGCCTTTGAAAAAGCCCTGGGAGGCCACAGCGCTGACATAGTTGGCAAACCCGGCAAAGGTTTCGGCTGTGGGCAGCTGGAAGGTGGTGGAGGTGGATATGGCGGTTTCCACCTTAAAGGAGTTGACCAGCACCAGCCCCACGGGGAACACATACCCCACGCACAGCAGTCCCAGCACGGCCACCCAAAGGGCATCTATGGCTTTTTTCTTCTTTTTCATCACTGCTGCACCTCCCGGGACCGGGTCACTTTCAATTGTATCATGGAGATGGCCACCACCAGGATGCAGAAAAGCACCGCCTTGGCCTGGCCGATTCCCATCCACTGGGGTCCGGTGCGGCCATAGAAGGTGTTGTAAATGTTCAGGGCCAGCATTTCGGTGGCTTTCATGGGGTCCCCTGCGGTGAGGGCCAGGTTTTGGTCAAAGAGCTTAAAGCCGTTGGTCAGGGTGAGAAAGAGGCAGATGGTGAT
>CAZHWK010000053.1:0-8737 GCA_964536405.1 uncultured Oscillospiraceae bacterium | reverse complement strand
CGGCCCCATCGGCTGCCGGGAGGTTGGCTATGTGGACGGCCAGATTGTCATGAACCCCACCCAGGAGCAGAAGCACGCTTCCCAGCTGGACCTCACCGTGGCCGCCTCCCAGGAGAAGGTCATCATGATTGAGGCCGGTGCCAAGGAGCTGCCCGACGCTATCATGTACGAGGCCATTGTGAAGGCCCACGAGGAAATTCGTGCCCAGGTGGAGCTGATCAATCGGATTTCCGCCGAAATCGGCAAGGCCAAGATGACCTATGAGCACGCCGACTTCGACCAGGTTCTCTTTGACAAAATCGTGGAGGCCACCATGGACGAGGCCAAGGCCGCCATGGATACCGACGACAAGAATGTGCGGGAGGAGCGGTGGAACAAGCTCATCGACCGCTGGCACGAGCTTTTCTTGGAGGAGTTCCCCAACATGGACCAGTATCTGGGGGAAATCACCTACAAGTTCCAGAAGAAGATTGTGAAGGCCTGGCTGCTGGAAGGCCACCGTGTGGACGGCCGGAAGAAGAACGAAATTCGGCCCCTGGCCGCCGAGGTGGGCGTGCTGCCCAAGGTTCACGGCTCCGGCCTGTTTACCCGTGGTCAGACCCAGGTTCTGTCCATCTGCACCCTGAACACCCTCTCGGCCGCCCAGAAGCTGGATACCATCTGGGAGGACGAAGAGAAGCGGTATATGCACCACTACAACTTCCCCTCCTACTCGGTGGGTGAGGCCCGGGGTGCCCGGTCCACCAACCGCCGGGAGAAGGGCCACGGTGCCCTGGCGGAGCGTGCTTTGGAGCCTGTGATCCCCAGCGTGGAGGATTTCCCCTATGCCATCCGTGTGGTGAGCGAGGTTGTGTCCTCCAACGGTTCCACCTCCCAGGGCTCCATCTGCGGTTCCACTCTGGCCCTGATGGATGCCGGTGTGCCCATCACCGCCCCCGTGGCCGGCATTTCCTGCGGTCTTATTCAGGACGACAACGGTGGCTTTACCACCTTTATCGACATTCAGGGCGTGGAGGACTTCCACGGCGAGATGGACTTTAAGGTGGCCGGTACCAAGAAGGGTATCACCGCCATTCAGATGGACATCAAGAACGACGGCCTTTCCCACGCCATCATCAAGGAGGCTCTGGACATCACCGAGGATGCCCGGTATGCCATTCTGGACGAGATTATGCTCCCCTGCATTTCTCAGCCCCGTGACGAGGTGAGCGAGACCGCCCCCAAGATGGTCAAGATGAAGATTGACACCGACAAGATCCGTGAGGTCATCGGGTCGGGCGGCAAGGTCATTCAGAAGATCTGTGCCGACACCGGGGCCAAGATTGACATTGAGGACGACGGCACCATCTATATTGCCGGCGTGGATAAGACCTCCTGCGATGCGGCCAAGAAGATGATTGAAACCATCGTCTTTGTGCCCGAGGTGGGTGCCCTTTACTACGGTAAGGTGGTTCGCATCCTGCAGTTCGGTGCCTTTGTGGAGCTGGCCCCCGGTAAGGACGGCATGGTTCACATCTCCAAGCTGGCTGACCGCCGTGTGGAGAAGGTGGAGGACGTCATCAACATTGGCGACATGATTTGGGTCAAGGTCACCGAGATTGACGAGAAGGGCCGGGTCAACCTGTCCTACAAGGATGCTCTGAAGGAAATGGAGCAGCAGGGCACCAAGAAGTAAGAACCTCTTCATGAGAAAAGAGAAAACCCCCTGTCCCGCAAGTTGCGGGACAGGGGGTTTTCTTATGGAGAAAGGCGAAAGCCCACACATTTTTCCACAGCCTGTGGAAAAATGTGTGGGCTTTTTCTGTATGCAAAGGGCTGTGGAAAAGAGGGTTAGAACAAAGGAGTGCTGAAATACCGCTCGGCACGGTCAGCCAAAACAGTGGCAATCACCTTGTCTGAGCCGTACTTTTTGGCCATTTCCATGGCCGCCCAAACGTTGGCCCCCGAAGAGGTGCCGCAGAGGATACCCTGGGTGCGGGCCAGGTTGCGGGCGGTCTGGATGGCATCCCCATCGCTGACCTCCACCACATCGGTGACCAGCTTGGGGTCGAGAACATCGGGAATAAAGCCGTCCCCAATACCCTGAATTTCGTGGGGGCCGGGCTTGTGCCCACGGAGAGCAGAGACATTGAGTGGTTCAACCGCCACAATTTTGGCATTGGGGTTGCGCTCCAGCAGGTAAGCAGCCACCCCTTGCAGGGTGCCGCCCGAGCCGATGCCAGAAACAAAGATATCCACATGACCGTCCAATTGTGTGTAAATCTCCTGGGCGGTGCCGGCATAGTGGGCGGCGGGGTTGGCGGGATTTTGGAACTGCTGGGGCATAAAATAGTTGGGGCCGGAGGCGGCAATTTCCTGAGCCTTGGCCACCGCCCCGTCCACACTTTCCTCGGCCGGGGTAAGCACCAGCTCGGCCCCCAGGGCCCGGATAATGCTCTTACGTTCCTGGCTCATATTTTCCGGCATGACAATGGTGACCGAGTAGCCCATCTGAACGCCGCACAGGGCCAGGCCGATGCCCGTGTTGCCCGAAGTTGGCTCTACAATGGTCATGCCCGGGCGGAGGGTGCCCAGCCGCTGGGCCTCCTCCAGCATATTTTTGGCGATGCGGTCCTTGATGCTGCCGCCGGGGTTTAGAAACTCGGCCTTGCCGAAGATGGGAAAGCCGGTGGAGGGGGTTAGGTCAAGAAGAGGGGTATTCCCAATGAAATCTAAAATATTGGAGGTGGTATTCATAAAAAAGCTCCTTCTTATCTTTTAATCAAGGGGCAGAAGAAGTGCCTCCATGGGGGGGAGGACAACCTCCCTCTCCCCTGCTGTTAAGGTGCAGGGTGTATCTGAAAGGTTGGCACCGGCCAGGACAGTTTCGCTCCCGCAGGTGCGGGTAAAGGCCAGAATGGGGCCATCGGCCACGAGGTATTGAATCTCTCCCTCCCGCAGGGGACGCAGGCTTTTTCTGGCCTGGCCCAGGGTACGGTAGTAGGCCAAAAGCTCCTGGTTTTCCCGGCCCCAGGGGTAGGTGCGGCGGTTAAAGGGGTCCTCAAACCCCTCCATCCCGGCCTCGTCCCCGTAGTAGAGGGTGGGAGAGCCGGGGAAAGCGTACAAAATAGTAGCCCCCACTTTCAGGCGGCGAAGTCCTCTGTCATATTCCTCGGGGGTCATGCGGTATTCGGCCCGCCAGCCCTTGGGCTGACCGGCGCAGTCGCTGCCCACACCAAGAAGGGTGAGGATGCGGGGGGTGTCGTGAGTGCCAAGGAAATTCATGGCCGAATGGAAGGCAAAGGGGGGATAATTTTCCCGCAGGGTTTCCATGGCTTTCATAAAATAGCGGGCATCCCCGCCCAGAAGGTAGGAAAGCAAAGCGTTGCGGAAGGGATAGTTCATCAGTCCGTCCAGATGGCCCCCCAGAAGATGACGGCGGCGCACGTCATAGGCAATTTTGGTGGTGCCATCCTCCCAGACCTCTCCGATGACAATGTTGTCCTTCCCTTCCTCCCGGACAGCTTGGTGAAGAGCGTGAACAAAGCTGTCGGGCAGTTCGTCGGCCACATCCAGCCGCCAGCCCGAGGCCCCCGCCCGAAGCCACCGGCGGACAATGGAGTTCTCCCCGGTTATCATATAGTCGAGGTAGTCCGGATGGCTTTCGTTGACGGCGGGCAGGGAGTAAATGCCCCACCAGCAGTCGTAGTCATGGGGCCAGTTGGTAAAGTGGAACCAGGGGTAATAGGGGGAGTCGGGGCCTTGGGCCGCCCCCAGGGTGGAATAAAAGCCGTCCCCGTTGAAATAGCGGGAAACAAAGCCGGTATGGTTAAACACACCGTCCAAAATGACCCGGATACCCAGGGCTTTGGCGGCCTGACACAGGGCCGCAAAGTCCCCGTTCGTGCCCAGCATGGGGTCCACCCGCTCATAGTCGGCGGTGCCGTAGCGGTGGTTTTCCGGGGCTTCAAAAATGGGGTTTAGGTAGAGGGTTTCCACCCCCAGGTCGTGGAGATAGGGCAGCTTTTCCAGAATACCCGCCAAATCGCCCCCGAAAAAGTCCCGGTTGCGAATTTCCCCATTGTGGTCGGGGCGGTACTCCGGCTCCTCCTCCCAGTTCTGGTGGACCCAGCGGTCCCCCACAAGGCCCTGGGGATTGGGAATCCGGCTGCGGTAAAAGCGGTCGGGAAACAGCTGATAGGTCAGGCCCCGGCCAAACCAGGCCGGAACAGGCTCACTGGCATCATAGACCGTGAGCTGATATTCTTCTGAGGGTCGACATCGTTCATCCAGCCGCACCAGCCGGAAGGAATACCAGATAAGACCCACATAGTCCCCCACATCCAGGGTACAGGAAAAGACATCCCGGTCCAAAATGGTGTCCTCCCACTCCATGGTCCGCTCCACCACGGCATTGTCCCGCCCCTCCAGCCGGGCGGTCAAAAGACCATGGGAAAAACCCTCCGACCGTAAAGGGCGGAGGGTGAAGCGGACCTGAGTGCCCGAAGGGATGGCCCCGTAAGGGGCCTTATAGGCCGGGTCTTTGGAGTTGTAGGTCAAAAGGTCCAACATCGGAAGGCTCCTATCGAATTAAAGTGTTTTCCGTTGCAGGGGCTTCCAGCGTTTGCTCGGCATGGAAGTAATAGGTCAAAATATCGGCGGCAATGGCCCCCAGCTCGGAGCCCGAGCCGCCCTTTTCCACCACGATGGCCAGAGCCACCTGGGGGTCGTCAAAGGGGGCAAAGGCCACGAAGACGGCGTTGGAAGCCGAGGCTGAGGAAACCTGGGCCGAGCCGGTCTTGGCCCCCACTTTGACATCCAAATCCTTAAAGTACCGGGCAGCCGAACCGGTTTCGGTCAGTTCCAGCATACCGGCTTTGACGGCATCCAGGTTTGTTTGGGAAATGTTGATGGCATCAATCAGCTCTGGCTCCCGTTGGTAGAGGATGGTGGAAAAGTCGGCACTTTTCACGCTGTCCAACAGGTGGGCCGAATAGTGGCGGCCCCCATTTGCCAGGGTGGCCACATAGTTAGCAAGTTGAAGAGGGGTAAACTGATTATTCTCCTGGCCGATGGCGGCGGGCAGGGTACTGCCCGCATTCCAAACCCCGCCCAGCGATTCGGTAAAGGTGGGACCGGCCACCACGCCAGAAGATTCGGGCAGCTCCACCCCAGTAGGCTCCCCAAGGCCGAACAGGCGGGCATACTGGTCCAGCCGTTCAATGCCCAGGCGGCGGCCTACATCGTAGAAAAAGACGTTGCAGGAGTTTTTAATGGCCTGGGTCACGTTTTGGGGACCATGGGTGCGGCCATGCTGGCGGTAAATCCAGCACTGGGGCTGATAGTCCTGATAGTAGGTGTACCGCCCGGTGTCCACAATCTTGGTCTGGGGGGTGATAATCCCCTCCTCCAGTCCCCCGATGGCCGTGACCATCTTATAGGTGGAGCCGGGGGCGTACAGACCCATAAAGGCTCTGTTAAACAGGGGGTTATGTTCGGCACTTTGCAGGGTGTTAAAGTTGGCAGAGTAGGTGGACAGGTCAAAGGTGGGGTAGCTGGCCGAGGCCAAAATGCCCCCGGAATTGACATCAATGACCACGGCGGCCCCACCTTCGGCCTCCTCCAGGGTTGGAATGGTGTCGGCCAGGGCCCGTTCCACCGTTTCCTGCAGGCGCAGGTCAAGGGTGGTGGTGACAGAAGAGCCGGGCTGAGGAATGAGTTCATTCCCCTCACTGTCGGTGAGCCAGCTTTCACTGACCACCTTGCCGGTGGCATTGGTTTCCACTGCACGGACCCCGGCGGTGCCACGGAGATAAGGCTCAAAGGCCTTTTCCATCCCGTCCCGGCCCACCGTTTCGTCCATGGCGTAGCCCAGGGACTGATAGTAGTCAAGCTCGCTTTCCGTAATACTGCCCACCCGTCCAAGAAGATGGGCGGCATACTCGGTGGCATAGCGCCGCACGGTGGTGGTTTCGATGATAACGCCGGGCAGAGCGGCTTCTTTCACGGCGGTAATAAAGCCAATCTCTACTCCTTCGGTGGAAAAGATGTATTCCACCCGGGCAATGTCCTTCTGCCGCAGGGCGATTTCATACAGGACGGCCAGCAGGTCACGGGCCTCGCTGTCCGGGAGGTCGGGGTCCACCTTGAAGGTGGTTCGCATCTGACTGAGCAGGTGGTCGGCCGAAGGCTCCGGCCCTGAGCGCAGAGCGTCGGTTCCCGTTTCAAACTCGGCCAAGAGGGCTGAAATATCCTCATCGGTCCACTTGTAGGCCGCCATAAGGCGGGACAGCCGGGTGCGGGTTGTGCCGGTGGCATCGGCCAAGGTAGTGCGATAGGGGGCCTGGTCGCTGACGGGAAAGGTGGTAATCCAGGTGACCCCATGGGTCTTGCAAAGCTCCAGCAGGCGCAGCAGGGTTTGGTTGCGGGTTTCGGTATCCCCCATCAGGCCGGTGTTCAGGGTAACCTGATAGGCCAGCTCATTATAGACCAGGGACCGGCCATAGCGGTCCAAAATGGGGCCACGGGCGGCCTCCACCGTTTCGGTGCGGGCAATCTTCCGGGTGGCCCGGGCGGCATACTCTGCCCCATTGATCATTTGAAGCTGGTACAGCACCAGGGTAAAGGCCAGCAGGCAGAGGAAAAAGAGAGCCAGCAACACCTTGGAGCGGATGATATAATGACGTTCTTCCAAAAAAGGCTCCCTTCTCTCCCGATTGTTCCCACGGCCTTCCGGCCCGGGGGTGATGGGGAGTTACATCAGGCGTGTGCCCCCCACTTTGGAATAAACCTTGCGGAAGAGCAGATAGACGGGTCCTGCCAGAAGCAGGCTGACAAAAATCTCGGGCAGTGCCACCCGGAGCAGAGGGGCAAGGGCGGCTCGGCCTGAAAGCAGGTAAGAGAGAATACGAAACACATCAATGGCCCCCAGTACCCCGGCCGAACAGATCAGGTAGCCGGGAAAGCTTTGTTTCAGGCCATATTGAGCGGCAGCCCCCACGGCTGCTCCTGACAGGGTCAGGGCCAACAGCATCCATCGGCCCTGGGTCAGCCAGGCCATGTCGCACAGAAGGCCGACGGCCAGGCCAAAGCCAGCCCCGGCAACAGGCCCTTCCAGCACGGCCACCGCCACCGCCGCCAGAGGCAGCAGCATGGGGGATACCCCCAGGATATGCAGACGGCTGAAAATCAAATCCTCGGCCAGCCAGATGGGCAGCAAGGCCATGGAATACCAAAACCATTTAAAAAGAAGATCCTGTCGAGTCATCCTCCGTCCCCCTATTCCACAACAGCGAAGTCCTTGATGACAAAGACCTGGCGCAGAGCCGAGAGGTTTGAATGAGGGGAAAGGATGGCGTAATAGCTCATACCAGAAGCTTCGGCACGAAGCTCCTCAATGGCCCCGATGATAAGGCCCGAGGGGTAGGTGCCGTTCAGACCCGAGGTGAGGACCAGGTCCCCGGCGATAAGCTGGGTTCCTTCGGGCAGGTAGGTCAGCTTCAGCTTACCCTGCTCCATCAAGGCAAAGTCCCCTTCGGCAATGGCGGAGGAGTCGGTGCGGGCCACACGGCCCCCCAGCTCGGTATCAGCGTCAATAATGGTGCGAACGGTGGACCAGTTCAGCCCCACATGGGTCACCACCCCCACCAAAGCCCCATTTTCGTCAATGACGCAGTCCCCCGCCGCCACATCGTGGATGGAGCCCTTGTTGATGGTGAGGGCCGACTCCCAATTGGAGGCGGAGCGGGAAACCACGTTTGCCGATTCAAAAACAAAGTCACTGCGCTTTTCCTGAAGGTTCAGCAGTTTGCGCAGCCGCTCATTTTCCAGGGAGGCCAAATCACCCTCGGCGGCCTGCCGTTCCAGCTCGGCCACCTTCTTTTTCAGTTCGGCATTTTCCTGTTCCAATTCCTCATATCGGAAGGAGTAGTTATACACGCCCTCGGTCCAGGTGATGAAGTTGTTAGAAACCTCACGCACAGGGGTGGTAATAATCCCCCACAGGTTGGCCAGCGGGTTGGCAATCCCCCCAAACAGGGCGGAAAAAATCCCTAAAATAGCGGTCAGAGATACCGCAATCAGGAAAATCCATATTCCGTTGTTGCGTAAAAAATCCTTCACAGTGGCCGTCCTTTCCGGTTAGCTATGGAATTTTTCGGCCTCTTTCAGGCAGTCTATCCCAAATTCACGGAGCATTTGACCCACCCGGCAGACCGGAAGGCCCATAACATTGAAGTAATCCCCTTCCAGCCGCTCCACCAGAAGGGAGCCAAAGCCCTGGATGCCGTAAGCCCCGGCCTTATCCATGGGTTCCCCGGTGGCGATATAGGCCCCGATTTCCTCTTCGGAGAGGGAGCGGAAGGTAACGTTTGTGACCTCGTGAGCGGTGAGAATTTTGTTCCCCCGGCGCAGAGTGACGCCGGTATAGACCTGATGGCGCACGTCAGAAAGAGAGGCCAGCATGCGAAAGGCATCCAACTCGTCCCGGGGCTTGCCCAGAATGGCATCCTCCAGAGCGACCACCGTGTCGGCGGCCAAAATAAGGGCATCTGGGTCGGCCAGCTCACGGCAGACGGCGGTTGCCTTCCCCAGGGAAAGTGCCTCCACCAGGTCGGCGGGGGACGTATGGGAGATGCTGCCTTCGTCAAAATCCGGTTTTACAATGCGGAAGTTGTGCAGGCCCATGGTTTCCAGCAGTTCCTTGCGGCGGGGAGAGGCCGAGGCTAAAATCAGTTCCATGTCATACTCCTTTTGGGAA
>CAZHWK010000052.1:0-8766 GCA_964536405.1 uncultured Oscillospiraceae bacterium | reverse complement strand
GCTGCTCCAGCAGAAGGCGGGCCGAATAGAGCTGGCGCATCTGCTTGCCCAGCACCGACAAAAGCTTGATGGGGGCCTCCTGCATATGCAGAAGGTCGGCCAGCACGGCGGCCGCCTTGTCAAAGTTTCCTGCTCCCAGGGCGTCGGTCATTTGAAAGACCACGGCATCCAGCTGGGGGGAAGCCACAGCGTCAATATCCTCCCGGGTGACCCGGTGGTTTTTGGAATAGGCCCCAATTTTCTCAATCTCCCCAATGAGGCCGTTCATCAGGTCCCCGCAGAGGAAAATGAGGTAGCGGGCCAGCTCGGAGTCGATTTCCCGGTCCAGGGCCTTAAACCGCCGCTTCACCCAGTCGATCAGGTCCCCCTGCTCCTGCCGGGCGAATTTCACCACGGTGGCATGCTCCTTCAGGGCGGCGGCCAGCTTGGTGCGGGCGTCCGACTTATATTCCAGCAAATCGTAGAGGAAGACCAGACACACATAGTCGGGCAGCTCCCCCAAAAGGGCGGCTATCCCCTCCCGCACCTCGGCAGCGGCCTTGAACAGATCCAGGTCGGTGACCACCACCAGGGTGCGCCCGCTCATCATGGGCAGGCAGTCCACCGCCTCCACCAGGGCCTGAAGGGTAAAGCCCTTGCCCTCCAATGTGTGCAGGTTAAACTCCTCCATCCCCTCGGGCAGCAGGAGGGTTTTCAGCCGCCCCAGGTAAAAGTCCCGGAGATAGGCCTCCTCCCCGCAGAAGAGGTAGCATTGGCCCGGGGTCCCCTCTTTCATATCATGCTTCAGCCGCTGTAACCCGGCGGCATCGTCCTTTTTGGGTGGCATATGTATGACCCTTCCTTCCTCTATGCTTCCTGCACAAAACAGCCATAAAAGAAATGGCCATAACATGTGCATATGCCGGCCCCGCCGGTACGCAATGAAATCCCATGACGTTTGAATGGGTTCAAACGCTCACTTCCTGTTCTTGTTATGGATGCTCACCGTCCCGGAAAGGTCGGTGCGGTAGATGGTAACCCCCACCTCTTGCAGGCGGTTCATGGTTTCGTCGGCAGGGTGGCCGTAGCTGTTGTTGCGCCCCACCGAGATAATGGCGGTTTCGGGCCGAGTGGCCTCCAGCAATTCGGTACAGGTGGAGTATTTGGAGCCGTGATGCCCGGCCACCAGAAGCTCAATGTCGGGCAGATTGCCGTACTTGACCAGCCGCCGCTCCACATCGGCATTCATGTCCCCGGTGACCAGCACGTCATAGTCCCCCGCCGTGGCCAGCACGGTGAGGCCCAGCTCGTTGGTGCTTCCCTCTCCCAAGGGGGCATAGAGGGTCAGGGTACCTTCCTCCCCCAAGGGATATTCCATGTTAGAGGTCACCCAGGTGACCTCAGCCCCTTCGGTCTCGGCTTCGGCCAGAATTTTTTTGCGCAGTCGGTCGTCTGGCTCCACATCGGGCAGGGCCACCGCCTGCACCTCCATTCGCTCCATCAACTCCGGCACACCGTTGGCGTGGTCGCTGTGATAGTGGGTCAGCACCAGCAGGTCCAGGGTGGTAATCCCCATGTCGCTTAGATAGTCGGCCGCCACATCCCCGGGGTCCTTGCTTCCCGTGCCGCCGCAGTCCACCAGGATGGTCCGTCCCCCTATGCTGATGACTACCGACTGCCCCTGCCCCACATCCAGCACGGCCACCGTCAGGTCGGCCAGGGTGAATTCCAGCCGGGTAAAGGCCACGCAGGCCACCGCCAGCACCAGGGCACAGCCCGCCGGAACCCAGGGCCGTTTCTTCCCCTCCCCCGGCCAAAACAGGTTCAGGCAGAGGATGGCATACAGGAAAAAGCACCCCCAGGCATAATAGTCCGAGGTCATGGTGATGGCCGCAAAGGGCAGTCGGCCCAAGGCAGGGGTCAGCCAAAGCAGATACCCCAGCACCGGATGAAGCACCACCGCCGCCGCCCCGGCCACGCCGGGGAATGCCAGTCCCACCACCCCCAGCAGGGCACACCCCATAAAGGCCAGGGACACCGCCCAGAAGGCAAGCAGATTGCTCAACGGCCCCAACAGGGATACCATGCCGAAGTAAAAGGCCGACAATGGGGTGGTGAAGAGGATAGCTCCCAGGCTGAGGGCCAGATTGGCCGCCAGAATGGCCCGCAGGCTCCACCACAGGCGGCGGGGCCAACCGGCCCCCTTGGGCCGCTTGGGGGTCAGCCGTTTCAGCAGGCCAGGGGTCAAAAGCTGGATGCCCGCCACGGCGGCGAAGGAGAGCTGAAGGCTCACCGAGGCCGCCGAAAAGGGGTTGACCAAAAGCAGGAGCATCAGAGCGGTGAGCAGTGAGGTTGGCGGGTCATTTTCCCGCCCCACCAAGGGGGCCAGCAGGCCCGCCCCGCAGAAGAAAACCGCCCGCCAGGCCGAGGGGGATCCCCCTGCCGCCAGAGCAAAAAAGACCAGCAGAAGCAGGGTTAAGACCGCCCCTATTCTGCTGTTTTTCCGCATGAGCAGAGCCATGGCCCCGGCCAGAAAGCCCATGTGCATCCCGGAAATGACAATAACATGGGCCAGGCCCGCCCTTCTTCCCATGGCCACAAAGTGGCCGGACAGGCCGCTTTGGTCCCCGGTGACCAGAGCCTTGGCAAGGCCCCCCATCTCCTCCCCCAGCAGGTTATCCAGGCTTTGACCCAAAGCCTGGGCAAAGGCGGCGGGCCAGTGACGCAGGGGGAGGTGATCCGGGCGGCGGCTTTCCTGCCCCTCATCCACATAGACCCGCAGGTAAAGCCCCTTGGCCGAAAAGTAGGTCAGCTCCTCTTCCCCCACCCGGTCGGCCAGCTGTACATTGCCCCGCACCCGCAGGCTGTCCCCGGGCAGAAGGTCCACCTCCCCCGGGAAGTAGGCAAGGCCGCTGACGGCGGCCCCGGTGGCGGGGTTTTTCAGCTTGGCGGGCACCACATTTTGGCTCCATTTGGCCGGGGTCGGATAGCCCTGTACCTCCACATCCAGCAAAACATCCTTCTGCTTGTGAAGCTCCTCCCAGGGGGACAGGGTGAGGTGGGCGTATGCCCCGCTCCACCCCAGGGCCAGCATCAGTCCGGCCAGTATCAATCCCAGGCGGGCTCGGCGTTTTTTGGGGTCGGCAGATTTCCCGGCCAGGAGCAAGCCCGCCAGGCAGAACAGGGCGGCCAGCACCGCCAGAGGCCACAGGCCGTACCGCCAGGCAAATACCCCGGCCGAAAAGGCCGCCCCGAAGGTCGCCAGCTTACGCATGGGGCGGGTTGGGGTCGTTGGTGCGGCCCAAAATATAGTCGGTGGAGGTTTGGTAGAAGTCTGCCAACTTTGGAAGTGCCCACAGTGGCAGTTCCCTCTGCCCGGCTTCATACCTCCGGTATACGCTTCGATGCATATTCAGATAGTCAGCCACTTCCTGCTGGCTCTTGTCTGCATCCTCTCTTAGGTCACGAATACGCTGTATGTGCATTCTTTTCACCTCAAAAGAATGTTACCAATCGGAGTCATTCCTTTGTGGTATTGTGCCCATACGGAGCCATTATAACTTGGTTTTACCCTCCTGGCAAGAAAATTGGGTTTTGCCCGCTTCGGCGGGCGGGATTTTCGCCGTCTGAGGACGGCGAGGGACGTGTGGCGGCCCCGCCACAGGGGGCCAAACGACTTTTCTTTTTTCGAAAAGAAAAGCCTTTTGGATTTCCAAAGAAAACAAGGCGAACCCTCCGGGGTGCTAATGTCCTATTTACCGCCCCGCACATCTGCCAAGTTCCCGCACCCCCCGACGCACTCCGTGCTACCTTAACAATAATAGAACCAGCTTGCTTCGTATCGGGGGGCTGGCGGGAGTAATTTGATAGCCTTCAATAGAAACGGTAGCCTAAGCGTTCGTTTTGCAGGCCCCTTGTCCGCTGGAGGCGGGCGTGGCACCATCGGTAGACCTGACCAGGGGCGGGTAGTGCCACGGTTTTTTCTTTGGGCCGCCGTTTCTTTTTTGACAAGACAAAAAAGAAATGGTGGATGCCTGTCGGGGCAACCCCGGCACGTTTCCTCGGCCTTCGCAAAGGCCGAAATTCCTTGTTTTGGCCGGCGGCCGGCCATCACTCCCGCTGTCCTCAGACAGCGAAACTTCCCCTGCCGTGGGGCAGAATGTGCATTCCCACGCCCCTTACAAGGGGCGAACCCCCGAAAGTGGCAGCTTTGCCACCAAGAAAGAAAGAGGGAGGCGACAGAATGACCGAAGGGATATTTGCCCAACGGGCAGAGGACATCAAGCAAAAGCTCTACCGCACGGCCCTGCTCTATTTAGGCAGTCCATCCATGGCCATAGATGCGGTGGACGAGGCGGTGTATAAGGGCTTTCGGGCTTGTAAAAAGCTGCGGGAGGAGGGCTATTTTGACACCTGGCTCACCCGCATCCTCATCAATGTCTGCAAGGATGAGCTTCGCCGCCGCAAACGGGAGGTGGACTGGGAAGCCCTGCCCGAAACGGCCCAGGAGGAGTTTGACAGCCTGCCCCTCAAGCAGGCCCTGCTCCGCCTGCCCGGAGAGCTCAAGGCGGTCATCATCCTGCGCTATTTCACCGGCCTGACCCTGGAGGAAACGGCCCAAAGCTTAGGTATCCCAAGGGGCACGGTGGCAACCCGCCAGCGAAAGGCCCTGTCCCTTTTACGATTGGAACTGGACGAGGAGGTGCAGATATGAACCGCAACGAGGAATTGAAACGTTTGCAGGAGGAGCTGGAACAGACCCCGCCCCAGCTTGCCTTCACCGTGACCCGGGCCCGGGCCAGGGCCAAAACCAGACGTACCCTTCGCCTGTGGGGGGTGCCGGCCGCCAGCTTGGGCGGTGTGCTGTGCGCCTTCGTTCTGCTGGTGAATGTCTCCTTGCCCTTTGCACTGGCCTGTGTCAATGTGCCATTGCTCAAGGAGGTAATGGCGGCGGTGGCCTTCTCCCCCAGCATCAAGGCCATGGTGCAAAATGACTTTATCCAGCCGGTGGGCATCACCAAGCAGGTCGATGGGGTCAGTATGACCATCCACTATCTGGCCTATGACAGCACTGAGGTTCACATCTTTTATACCGCCACTTACAACGGCAGCGACCAGGTGGAGGTGATACCAGATTATAGTCTGCCCGATGGAGAAAACCTGGAAAGCATCAGCTTTTCCAGCGGTATGCCCCCCAAAAAAGGGGAGCTGGGCCATATGAACCTGCATCTCTATAATCGGCAACTGCCCCCGGCTCTTCGCATGGTGGCCGGCATCTACCCCCGGCCGGAACGGAACGTGGAGGCTGAGGTTGCTCCCGCCCCTGCCCCTGAGCAGGGCGAGTGGCAAAATCCCGACGATGAGGTGAGAGAGCAGCCTAAGGCGGTGCTGGAATTCGACCTGAAGTTTGATGAAGCATTCATCGCCGCCAAGCGAACCTATACCCCCCATGCACAGATAGAAATTGACGGGCGTACCATTACGCTGGAAACCGTGACGGTCTACCCCACCGGAACACAGCTAGTCTTTGCCGATGACCCGGCCAACGACGCCTGGCTGAAGGGGCTGGACCTCTGGCTGGAGGACGGCAAGGGCAGGAAAATTGAGCGAAAAAACAACGGCGTCATCTCCTCGGGCGGCACTGGGGAGTTTGTCCCCACCTACTGGCTGGAAAGCAATTATTTTGAGCCGGAAAACGGCCTGACCCTCTGCATTTCCGGGGCCAGATGGCTGGAAAAGGAGAAGGAGCGGATATTCCTTGACCTCAAAAATCCCGAAAAAAGTGAGAGTACACCAAGTGTTTCCCTCTATAAAGTGGTGCGGGAAGGAAAGGATGTCAAACTGATTTTCCACATCACAGGGGAGACCAATCTGCTGGGCAACCTATATGTAAATCCGGAAGGGGAGGAAGGTTACACCAATGTTTGGGGCTATATAGAGGGGAGTGGGGCAGACCCATATGAGGAGTACACCTACCTATGGGATTACCCCTGGGACACGGTGGAAATGCGCCTGCATTACAGTGAAGCGACTACCCTTGATGCCCCGGTGAAGGTCCCTCTGGGCGAACAGTGAAGAGAAAACAAGAAAAAGCCCTCCCCCGGACTGCTCCGGGGGAGGGCTTTTTTGTATGGATTAGAGGATACGGCGGATGCCCACCACATAGCGGGACTTGGCGGCATAGCCCATTTCATCAATGCGAACGGTACTGCCGGTGGTGGAGGCATGGATGTACTGGTTGTTGCCAATGTAGATGCCCACGTGGGTGGCCGCCTTGGAGGAGCCGTAAGCCCGCCAGCAGATGATGTCACCGGGGCGAATGTCGCTTTCGTTGACTGCCTTGCCGTCGGAAAGCTGGCTGGCCGCCGAGCGGGTGAGGGAATAGCCGAAATTTTTGTAGACATAGGAGGTGAAGCCAGAGCAGTCAAAGCTCTTGGGGCCGGAGGAGCCGTAGCGGTAGGGAATGCCCAAAAACTCCTTGGCGTAGGCCACAATCTTCTGTTCCAGGTCGGTGGCACTGTCGGCTTTTTGGTCGGCCCGCTTTCCGTTTCCGTCCGAGGTGAGGATAAATTCGGCCGACACATAGCCCACTACGCCGTTCATTTCGGTTTTGAACCAGCCTTTTTCAAAGGCATTGAGAGGGAGAAGGGCCCCGGAATTCAGGGTGCCAACTTTTTCGCTGTCCCCATTGGCGGCGGCACGGATGTTCAGGGTGGAGCCGTCGGTGTCCACCTTGCCGTAGCAAAGGGGCTGGGCATAGGAATCGGTCACATCCAGATATTCAGCCGACATATAGCCCTCGATGGTGCAGTAATCCACCTTGTACCAGCCCTCCACCTCGGACTGCTCTACCACCAGCACCACATCGTCCTTGACCGCTTGGGCAAGAACTTCGCCTTCGGTGTTGGGGGCGGAGCGTAGGTTCAGGGTATCCCCCGTGACGGTACCAACCCCTTCATAGGCGGCACCGGCCCCAACGCTGAGCAGGGCGGTGAGGGCAAACCCCATCAGCATGGGGCGAATGAAATGTGAGTGCATGGGCATATCCTCCGTAACCGTATTGTCATTTGTAGGGCGGCGGGGGTGCGGGGGTGCTTATTTGGCCAGGGCCCGCTCCAGCCAAACGGCGGCCACGTCCATGGCGGCGTACAGGCTGTCCTTCTCGGCCTTCTTGACCACACGGTCCCGGCTTTTGAGGTCGGGGTCGGTGAGCTGAAGCTGAATGGCGACCTTGGAAGCAACGTCCAGGTCCCCTTCCTTCTTGCTGTCCATCACCTGGAGCATCACGATATACTTTTCGGCCATGGTGCCGTAATAAATGATGTTATCCTTGCGGCGCAGGGGATGACCCTTATAGGTCAGTGGAATATTTTCGTTTGCCATAGCTGTAACTCCTAAATTGTAATATTCATTAAAAACTGTAACCGAATTGTAACACATTTTTACCAAACTGTCAAACGCTTTCCGGCCTTTTCCAGTGGAATATTTTGTATAAAAAGGAAGAAACCTGTGCCCCGCCAAAAGGCGGGGCACAGGTTTCTGGCGAAAAAAGGAAAGGCAAGCAGTGGCGGAGCAAGGTTGCGGGAACAGGTTGCTGCCCAAAGGGAAAGGATTAAGGCCGTTGGGTGCCTTTTACCAGAAGCAAGAGGGAGCAGAGCAGGACAAAGAAAACCAGGGTGGTTTCCACCCCCATGGGAAAGCTCTGTCCAAACAGGCGAAGGGCAATCTGGAAACGGCCGGTCAAGTAAATCAGATAACCCAGCAGGGAGGAAATCTGGATGGCAAGGGCCTGGGGCCAACGGCGGGCATCGGTGCAAAGCAGTATGAGGGCCAGCGCATCGGCGGGGAAGAAGTACCGCTCGTGCATATAGGGCAGAAGGAAGGGAACACCCACCGCCAGCACCAGGGCGGCCAGGAGAAGGATTTTATCATTCACCTGGGTGCGCCGGAAAAAAAGATAGACCAGCAGGAAAAGCACCAGCCCAAAGGCGGCCATGATGCCAAGCTTGGCGGCCAGGTCAGTGTTTACCGAGGCTCCATAGGGGATATATTGATAGATGCTGGGGGCATTGAAGCTCAGGGCGTTGTTGACCCCCATCTGGCCAACATATACCCCCAAAATATCCCCCAGAGGTTTCCCGGCCAGAAGGGCGGGGGCGGCGATGGCGGCACAGCCAGCGGGAAAGAGAAGCAAGTGCTTAAACTTAACACGGCCCGTATACCAAAGGATGCACCACAGGGGGAGCAGGAAAATGGCCTGCAATTTAAAGGAGAAGGCGGCGGCCAAAAGGAGGACAGAGGAGGAGGGCTTACCCTCCAGGCCGCAGGCCAGGGCATGGAGCAAAAAGGCGGCATAGATGCTGTCGCACTGACCCCAATAGGCCCCATTTAACACCACGGTGGGCAAAAGGAGCAGGCCGCAGAAGGCAAGCAGGGGGGCGTGGGGATGCTTGTCCCCGGCGATTTTCCGCACAAGCCGAAAACCGCCCCAGGCCAGCAGTACATCAAACAAAACGGAGAAAAGCTTGATGAGGTAGAGGTCGCTTACCTTACAATAGGAGATAAGGGCCATGAAATAGAGGTAGGGGACATTATAGTTGCCCACCGACCTGTCCAAAGCGGAAAAGCCCCCGTTGTCCCGGAAAAAGGCGGCCCAGTGGGCCAGAAAGTCCTGATAGTCCAGGCTTTGGTAATCCATCAAAAAGACCCGCAGAAACATGGCGAAGGCCAGAGGGAAAAGGGCCAGCAGAAGGGCTTGCCCCCGAATTCCCTCCCGGAACACAAGCC
>CAZHWK010000051.1:0-8812 GCA_964536405.1 uncultured Oscillospiraceae bacterium | reverse complement strand
CCGCCCAGATGGAGGCCGCCCACCACGAAACCACCCATGAGGATGTTTTTTTGTGTATTCCCCCCCTCTACCACACGGGGGCCAAAATGCACTGGTTTGGCTCCCTCTTCACGGGCAGTAGGGCTGTTTTATTAAAAAGCAACTCCCCGCAAGCTGTGCTGGAAGCCACCTCCCGGGAGGGGTGTACCATTGTGTGGCTTCTGGTACCTTGGTGCCAGGATATTCTGGCCGCTCTGGACCGGGGGGAACTCCACTTGGAGGACTATACTCTGGGCCAATGGCGGCTCATGCACATCGGGGCCCAGCCTGTCCCTCCCAGCCTCATCCGCCGCTGGATGGATTACTTCCCCCATCATAAGTACGACACCAATTACGGCCTGTCCGAATCCACCGGCCCGGGCTGTGTCCACCTGGGGATGGAGAATATCCACAAGGTGGGGGCCATCGGGGTACCCGGCCAGGGCTGGTCGGTCAAAATTGTGGATGAGGAAAACAATGTGGTCCCCCAGGGCCAGGTGGGGGAGCTTTGCGTCAAGGGGCCCGGGCTTATGGTGTGCTACTACCACGACCCCAAGGCCTCTGCCGAGGTTCTGCGGGAGGGCTGGCTTCACACCGGGGATATGGCCCGGCAGGATGAGGAGGGCTTCCTCTTCCTGGTGGACCGGAAGAAGGACGTGATCATTTCGGGTGGCGAAAACCTCTACCCCGTGCAGATTGAAGCCTTTTTGGCCTCCTGCCCCAAGGTTCACGATGTGGCCGTCATCGGCCTGCCCGACCAGCGGCTGGGCGAGATTGCGGCCGCCATCATCCAGGTCAAGGAGGGCGTGAGCTGCACCGAGGAGGACATTGCACAGTTCTGCACCGAGCTGCCCCGCTATAAGCGACCACGCAAGATTATCTTTGCCGAGGTGCCCCGTAACGGCACCGGGAAGATTGAAAAGCCCAAACTGCGGGAGCGTTACTGCGGCGTACGCCTGGTGGAGGCCCAAAATCTGGGATAACAACATAGTAAAAAAGAGTGAGGCTCCCAAAGGAGCCTCACTCTCAGCTTGTCGAAAAAATCTTTTCGACAAGCTGTTGCACTTTTTGAAACTTTAAAAAGTTTCAAAAAGTGGTTTGATTGCATGCGAAAGACAACCCTGACGGTTTTCTTTCACACTATCTTTCCCTCCGAACCCTTCGGCTGGAAGGTTTATCGACAGCTTGAGAGTGAGGCTCCCAAAGGAGCCTCACTCTTTTCTTTTTTACACCGTTCAAACTATGTCCATCCACCTTTGCAGACCAAGGCATTTACCCATGGTAAACACCTTGCAAAGGGACGGTCGCCCCGCCAAGGGATGGTGTTAGAAGGGCATGGGATAGTAGGCGGGCCCTATGGCATGGCCGCCGATAAAGTTGTCGCTGTACACATCATAGTAGACCGACATGCTCTCGTTATAGGCATCGGCAAATTTCTTGATGTGGTCTTTGAGCCAGCTGCTCTTCTCCTTGCCGCCCCCATGTTCCAGTTCGGCAATGGTACGGCAGGCGTCCATATAATCCACGGTGAGTTCCCGCAGACGGGTGGACAGGCTGCCCATAATCTCCAGCACTTTGTCGGGCCGCTGCTGAATATAGTCCCCAAAGGTTTCGGCCGATACCACCGCCAGGGTGGTGTTTTCCAGGGCCACCGCCGTGGCCGAGCGGGGGCGGGCCTCCACCAGACCCATTTCGCCGAAATATCGCTCTGGCCCCAGCTTGGTCAAAAGCTTCTGGCCGGGTTCCCCATACTTGATGTAGATGCCCACCTCGCCGCCGTAAACCTCATACAGCTCAGTTCCGTAGCTGTTCTCCCGAAAGATGATTTCACCCTTCTTATACTCACACATTTTCATCGCTTCTTGCCCCTTTTCTACTAAATTTTATGACAAAGAGGTAAAGCGGAGAAGCCAGCCCTCTCCGTCCCTCTTCAGCACCTTGCAAAGAACCTCCCCCTCGGGGAGAAAGAGCTTTACATTTTTATACGGTTCCAGTTTCGCTTCCGTGGTCAGGATGGCCGCCCGCCCCGAGCGGGCCGTCAGCGTGCCCCGCTTATGCTCCTGTGAAATATGCTTTTCATCAATGTCGGAAAAGGTGATGGGAATTGGCTCCTGCAACGGCTCGGGCCGCTGCGTATCATCGGGGCAGCAGACGTGATAGGGGGCCCCTACCGCCGTGATGCGGGAAATGGTGATGGGCTGGGCCACCCCCTTCGGCATGACCTCCAACTCCTGGGCCACCTCCAGCGGCGCATGGATCAGGCTCCTGGTGCGAGGGGAAATGAAGACCTGTCCGCCCACGGTGTAGCTTTCAATTCGCCCGCAGAGGTTCACATGCTGGCCCACCACCCCGTATTTGGTCCGCTTTTCACTGCCGATATTGCCCACAATCACCTCGCCGGTGTTGACCCCGATGCCCATCTCCAACAGGGGGTATCCCCTGGCTTCATTCCAGGCATTCACCTGCGCCATCACCCCTTCCATCTCCACGGCGCAGGCCACCCCATCGGCGGCATGGGTCCGGCTGGGAAGGGGGGCACCAAAAACCGCAAAGATGCCGTCCCCCAAAAACTCAATGATGGTACCTCCATGACGCTGGATGACCTCGGTCATGGCCCCCAGATAGTGGTTGAGCATGGTGATAAGGTCCTGGGCCTCCATACGCTCACTCATGGAGGTAAAGCCCCGCAGGTCACTCATCAAAATGGTCAAATCCCGCTTCTTGCCCCCCAGCATAAGGCCGTCGGGCGTGTCCAGAAGCTGTTTGACAATCTCATCGGAAAGAAAGCGTCCGAAGGTTTCGCTGAGAAGCTGATTGCGCAGCTCCAGCTGCCGGTTGAGGGACTTGATGCGCTCCATGGCCTTCACCGCATCCCGCAGTTCGGTCAGTTCACTGATGTCCCCCAGCACGGCAATGACCCCGATTTTCCGCTCCCCGTCCCGCAGGTAGGAGGTCTTGACATGAAGCTGGCGGGTGCGCTTGCCATCGAAGTAAGGGGCCACCCCCTCGTGGGCTGCGGAGGGGTCATAGACGGCGTCCAGAATGGTCTGGTTAAAGGCGTCATTTTCCTCATACTCAAAGAAGCAGCGGGCAAAATATCTTCCCACCAGCGCTTCCGGGGCCACGCCCAGAATATGCCCGGCGGCGGGGTTCACACTGGTGATAACACCGTCAAACCCAACTGTCATCACCCCTTCGGACATGTCCCGCAAAATGCTGCGGCGAATGAGCTCCTCATTCCTATCCATTCCTCTCACCTCCCAAGGGAACATAGTGGTTTTTTTGCAGGAAGGCCAGGCTTTTCCGGATACTCTCCGGCCCGCCTACCTCCAGGGTCACATACCCAGGGGGAGTGGGAAGGGCGGCGCACAGGGTACTCAGCCCCTCCCAGTGGCAGCTTCCCTCCCCCAGGGGGAGGTGGTCGTCCATCAAGCCCAGATTATCCGAAAGGTGGAGCTGGCCCACATAAGGCCCCAAGGCGGAAAACCACACCTCATCCGGCGTGGGGCTGTAATGGATGTGCCCCACATCCAGGCAGACCTTCAGCCGTCCGCTCTGCCGCCGCTGCATCAGCTTGAGCAGCAGGTCGGGCGAGCGGTCCAGGCTGTTCTCCACATGGATATCCAGGTCAAACTCATGGATGAGGGCTTCGTAAAAGGCGGCACTCTCCCCGGCCCAGCCGTCGCCATACCAGGCCCCTGTAATGTAGGGGAAACAGCCGGTGTGAAAGACCACCGCCCCGGCCCCCAACGCTTTAGCCCTTTCACAGCTTTGGCGGCATCGTGTTTGGGACGCCGCCCGAATCAGCGGGTCATTGCTGGCGGGGTTTACATCCACAAATGCCCCGTGCATGACCCGGACATCCCTCCCCCGCCAGCATTCCTCCAGCGGTGTATCCAGCTGTCCCGGCATGGAGGGCTCCAGCAGTTCATAGGGTAGGCCAAAGGCCTTGTACTCGGCCAGGCAGGCCCGTTCGGGCTGAATTAAAATCACAGCGACACCTGCTTTTGTTCCAGATAGCGCATGACCATGGCGGCCGCTTCGGCCCTGGTCACGGTTCGCCCGGGCGCAATTTCGCCCAGCATGATGTTCTCCTCCACGGCCCAGTCCACAGCACCGGCCGCCCAGGGCAGCACATCGGTATGGAGGGCCGTGTCCTTGCCCCCCGCTTCCGGGGAGCCGGCAAGCCGCCACAGCATGGTGATAAATTCTTCCCGGGTCACACCCTTGTCGGGATTTGCCCCGTCGGACACGCCTCTCTTCATGGCCCAGCTTGCCGCCCCCTCATACCAAAGGGAGCCTTCGCCGCCACCCGGGCTTTGCCCGTCCATGCGGAAGAGGACCGTCCACACCTGGGCCCGGCTCATGGTTTTCTCTGGTTGGAAGGCTCCGTCCCCGGTTCCCTGCATCAGTCCGCAAGACAGGACCTTTTCCACCGGGGCATAGTACCAGGCTTCCGCCTCCAAGTCCGCAAAGTCCTGGGGTGCAAGGGCAGGCCCGGCCGAAATCTTTTTAAAGATGACCTCCACCTTATCCCCCCTCTTCAGGCCGGGAAGGCTTCCGTCGGCCCTGAGCGTCACCGGCTTGCCGTTAACCAGCACCTTGTCCACATAGCAACCTTTGCCCGGAAGGACGGTGAGGGTTCCTTTGCTGTCCACCTGTGCCGTGCCCCCCTCTCCGGTCTCCACACTGGGAGCGGGCGGAGGGGTAGCGTCGCCGCCACTGTACACAGGAAAAGGATAGTTGGGCACTGTCATGACCTGCTCTCCCAAAACTTTCAGGGTGGGCAACGCATCTCCGCTACCCTCGTTCCACACGGTTTCAAAATCCCACCCGGCAAAGATGGTATTTTGCCAATCCCCTGATAAGGTCACGGTTTGGCCGTCCACACCGCCCCCTCCGCTCACTGCCATGTCGGCCCGGGCAAAGGTGTCATGCTCCACGGCAGTCACTTCCATGTCCCCCGCAATCCTTCCCACCTTGGCTCTTCCGCTGAGGGTTGTGCCAAGGGACACACAGTGAGTAAGGGATGGGCCGCTCCCTCCGACATAACCGGCAATGCCGCCTATCTTCTCTCTCGCACCGGTAACAGGAGCGACATTGAAGCAGTATTCCACCAAGCCGCTCTCGGCTATCTGCCCCACAATACCGCCCACACAGCTGCCTTGGCCGGTCACATCGCCCAGGTTGACGCAGTTTCGGATTTCGCCCAAATTGACCGATGCAACGCCGCCCAGGAACCCTTCGCCCGACACCTGGACCTTGCTGACGCAGTTTTCAATGCGCCCACGGTTGTGGCCTACCACACCGCCCACACAGTTCCCGCCACCTGCCTGGCCGCTGACAGTCAGATTGCGCACAACCCCACTCTCGTCCACAAAGGCAAACAGACCCTTGTCAGCAATCTTATCGTCCCGGTCGATGTATAGGCCACTGATGGTGTGTCCCTGTCCGTCGAACAGGCCAGAAAAGGGAAGATAGGCAGAACCACCCGACTTTTGCCCAATGGAGGGCCACTGATTGTCTGCACTGCCTTGCAGGTCGATGTCCTGGGTCAGCAGGAAGGTACAGTTGACAGTTCCCTTGCCCGCATTCACCAGGGTGGCCAGCCGCTTCAGCTCGTCGGCATTGGAGATGCTGTATGTGATGTCTGCATTAAATTCAGTTATCTTCTCATCCAGCGGGGTGGGGGGCGGTGGAGGCAGCATTTGGAGGGCCAATTTCCACACAAGATTTCCAGTCCAGAAATCTGTCCCCTTATAGTAGGCAACCTGCATCCGCCCCTGCCTGACCGCTTTCCCGGTCAGAGATACCCGCCCCATCAGCACGTGGAGGTCGGGGTACTGCCCCCCTTCCGGCACGGTGCCATAGTAAAAATACACCGGCATTTCACTTGGGATTTCAAAATCGTCAGGCAGGCAGAGGGTGATGTGGCCGGTAAAGTTCTCGATACGAATGTCGCCGGAATCGAGGGTTTTGCCCACCATGCAGGCCTCGATTTGGGCAGATCCCGCTATGCTGCTCTGGGCCGCCGTGAGGGTATCGATACTCCCCCCCGTAACGGTTGCGCTTCCCTTCACGGTGAGGGTGTTCACCCTTCCGCCCGACACCTCTGCACTGGCTGCCTGGACCGTTCCAACCGCACCACCATTGACCCGGACCGTTCCCTCCGCCGTGATGGTCCAGTCCCGCAGGTCATATTCCCCCAGGTCGGTGGCACTTCCTGTCTGTGAGCCGGATATAACGCAGGAAAGCTTGCTCTTGCCGTCCGCACTGCCGTCCTGAACACAAAGCGTCCAATTCCCATCAGCGGCAACCGTCTTGCCTTCCTCATTCACCGTTGGAAGAGGAGGTGGGGCAAACAGGGCCTGGAGCGACATTCCGTCCTCCCCCACCTGCGCCGTCCAGATGCCCACGTCGCTCTGCATAGATAAATACTGCATGGACTGTGCCGGGCTGGCGGCCGAGGGGGCCAGCGCATAGGGGGAGGCCAGTTCTTTGTCCATCTGCAGTACCACCATAGCCCTCTCGGTCAAGGCCGGATCAAGGGTGATGGCGGACACCCCATTTTCTCCCCCGATGGAAATCCCCCCCAGGTAAAGCTGGCTGCCTTCATCCTCTATGCTCCAGCCAACCTTGGCTTCACTGCCCACCGTGATGGAGGAGTTTGTGGTGTGGGCAGCGTATACCTCCTCCACCTGCCCGCCGGTGATGGTCACTTCGGCCTTGGGGACAGAGGGCATTTCGCCAATTATGGATTTTTCTCCCCCGGTATACAGCTCACCCACCTCGCCGCCGGTCACCGTGATGTGGGCCTCACCCACGGCCGAGCCATAGCCGCCGCTGTATAAACGATACACCTTGGCCCCTTCGGCCACTGTGATGTGAACCGTTCCGGCAAAGGGGGCTTCCTGCTTTTCTCCGCCGCAAAGGCGGGTGACCTCACCCGTGCCATTGACCGTGATGTACACCGCACCTTTTACACCGCTGTTGCCCCCGGTCACGGTATCGACGTTTCCGCCGGAAATCGTCACACGGGCATCTCCGGAAACGGTGCCGCCAGCTTCGTTTCCGCCGCCGTAAACACCGCTCAGCCTGCCGCCTGCTATCTCTATGTTGGTATTTCCTGTCACAGCCCGCTTTTCACTGCCCCCGAAGAGATAAGTTATATCTTTGTAGAGGTCGTACCCTGCTCCGCTGGGGTCCTGGTCCCCGATTTTCAGCCGCTCTGTGTCCTCAATCGTGCCGTTGCTGTCAGCATCCCAAAGGATGTTGGTATAGGGGTTACCTCTTTCATCTTTTCCGGTCCCCTCCACCACCTTCAAGGGGCAGCCGTTGGCATACACTCTGCACCAGCCGCTTTCCCCCAGCTGCACACTGGGCCGGCCGGTCACAGGTACGGCATAGACGCTGTATTTCCCCTCGAACGACGGATAGGTAATTTCCTGCACATCGCTGCTCAGGTTCTGAATGTCAAATCTTTTTGCAATTTCCGCTGTTTTGCAACCTGTCACCGGCCTCATGCCGCCCATGCACTGATTTCTATATCTCACCGTGACGGTGCCGCCGGTGTAATCCGTTCCATTTCCGTCATGGGCCACAATGTGACCGTCGTCCGACTCTATTCGGACCGCAGTCCCGCCCCCCTCTGCCACAATGGAGCCGCCGCCCGAGAGCGAAAGGACGCTTTCATTGGTCTGAAGGACAAACTGCACCCCTTTGGTCAAGGTCAGGGTATATTCCCCCAGCTTCCAGATTGCCTTGCCCGGAATGTTCAGCAGGTCTTGCTCCGTCTGGCCCAGGGTTACATGCCCCGTCAGGGTGTATACCTCGGTCTGCCCCACCGTTTCGTGGCCTAGTCCATCGGGAAGGCCGCTGCTTTGCGCAAAAACGGCGGGCTGCGCCTCTTCTTCCGACGTGGCGGACTGCTCCATTTCCTCTGGAACTGACGGTTCCTCTTCCTCCGAAGGGGCAGGCTGCTCCTGGTCCTTCGGCAGGGCAGGTTGTCCGATATTCTCGAAAAGGGCCGGTTGTTCGACGTTCTCCGGGGTGACAGGCTGCTCTACATCCTCTGCCAGTGTGGTCGGCAACAATACCCCCAGACAGAGGGAGAGGGAAAGGGCCAACGCCAATGCTTTTTTCATCATACCAACGCCTCCAACAAAAACATCAAAACAAAAACTCCACCCAGGCCATAAAGGGCCGGGTCCACCATGGCCCCACGGCGGCGGCAGACCATCACCACCAGGTAGGAGATGACCCCAAGGGCAAGGCCGGTGGTGATGGAGAAGGTAAAGGGCATTCCCACAATGATGAGGAAGCAGGGCAAGGAAACCTCCACATGCTTCCACGTAATCTGGGTGACACCGCTCATCATACTCATCCCCACCAGCACCATGGCGGCACAGGATGCGGCGGCAGGCAGCCCTGAAACCTGCGGGGCAAATGGGACGGCCGCCAGGAACAGCAGTCCCGTCACCACGGCGGACAGCCCGGTGCGGGCCCCCTCCCGGATGCCGGTGGCACTTTCGGCCATGGCGGTCACATTGTTCACCCCCAGCATGGCGCCCACGCAGGTGGCCGCCCCATCCACCACCATGGCGGCCTTTTGCCCCGGCAGGTCCCCGGTGGAGTCGGTCAGCTTGGCGTCCCCTCCCACCCCCAGCAGAGTACCCACCGTGTCGAAGCAGTCACACAGGGTCAGGGTCAGCACCGAGGAAACAAGGGGAACCATCCCCTGGGACAGCAGGCCCCCAAAGTCCAGTTTCATAAACAGACTTCCCAGTCTGGGAAG
>CAZHWK010000050.1:0-8867 GCA_964536405.1 uncultured Oscillospiraceae bacterium | reverse complement strand
CCCGCTTCTCGGGGTGATAACCTCTCCGACTTCGCAAAAATTTGCCCTTGCCCGTTGGGCAATGTCAAATTTTCGCATCCGCTCCGAGGTCTATCCCCCCGGCGTGCCTATCCTTCGCACTTCCTTATTTCTGAACCAGATGGATGGCAAAGCCACAGAAGTCACCCTGCACATAGATGGCCTTGGTCTTGCCCTTGGCATCCTGCTTGCGGGTTTCCTCCATAAAGCTCACGCCCTGGCGGCCCAGGTGGAAGATGGCACGGTCCACGTCATTGGTGCCGATGGCGATATGGCCCTTCTCGCCGGGAAAATCCACCTTGCAGCACTCCACATAGGAGGCGGCAAAGTCGGAGGAGTTACCGGGCTTATAGCCAAAGCCGAAGAGGGAGCAGATGGCCTTGGCGGTGGAGGCTGCGGTATCGGCGTCCCCGCAGGGGATACCCACATGGTGCAGGGAGAAGCCCAGCATGGTCTTGACGGCCTCTTTACAGATGGCGGTAATCTCGTCCCACTGCTCGGCCTCAATCATGTCCTTCTTGACCATCCAGGTGCCGCCGCAGGCCAAAATCTGGTTGAAGGAGAGGTAGTCCATCATGTTCTTGGTGTTTACCCCGCCGGTGGGCATCCACTTCAGGTTCTTGTAAGGGCCTGCGATGGCCTTGAGCTTGGCAATGCCGCCGTTCTGCTCGGCGGGGAAGAACTTGACCACGTCCAGACCCAGGCCCATGGCCTGCTCCATCTCGCCGGGGGTGGCAGTGCCGGGCAGGATGGAAGCCCCCTTGGAGAGGACATATTTCACGATTTCGGGGTTGAAGCCGGGGCTGACGATGAACTGGCTGCCGGCGGCCAGAGCCCGGTCGGCCTGTTCCTTGGTCAAAACGGTACCGGCACCCACCAACATCTCGGGAACCTCGGCGGCGATGCGGCGGATGGCCTCCTCAGCGGCGGCGGTGCGGAAGGTGACCTCGGCGGCGGGCAGGCCGCCAGCCACCAGAGCCTTGGCCAGGGGGACGGCCTTATCCGCATCGTCAATGGCGATGACCGGGATGATGCCGATGAGGCCCACTTGCTCCAAAATTTTGTTCATAGTTGTTCCACTCCTCAAAGTTTCATAATACGAAACCTGTGTTCACATTATGGATTTTCTGTACTCCTATTATAGCCCCATAATTTTTAGGTGCAAGTCCTTTTCTCTTGGAAAGATGGAGAAAAAGAGGAGGGAAAACTGTGCAGATTTCACAATACAGCATGAAGTTTCATAATATGGAACAAAAAGACTTGCTTTTTCTGGGATTTCGGATAGAATACAAGAAACAAATGCGAGAAGAGGAGGGGATGCGCCATGGAAAGCCAGAGTTCCGTCCAGTCCCTGGACCGGGCCTTCGGGCTGCTGGAGATTTTGTCCCACTATCCCCAGGGGGCGGCCCTGATGGAAGTGGTGGCCCAGTCGGGCCTGCACAAAAGCACGGCCTATCGACTGCTGGCCGCCCTGGGGGACCTGGGCTATGTCCGCAAGGCCGAGGACGGCCGGTACCGCTTGAGCCTGAAGCTTTTCGGGCTGGCGGGGAGAGTGGTGGACGACATGGACATCGTGTCGGCCGCCAAGCCCTTTTTGGATAAACTGAGCCAGGACACCGGGGAGGCCGTCCATCTGGTGGTCCCCGATGGCACCGACATTGTCTATGTCCGCAAGGTGGAGGGGGGACAGTCGGCCATCCGTATGTTCTCCCGCATTGGGATGCGCCGGGCCATGTACTGCACCGGGGTGGGCAAAAGCCTAATGGCCCGGATGAGCGACGCCCAGGTGGCCGAGATTTGGGCCGGGAGCGATATTCAGGCCTACACCGCCCACACCATTGTAACCCTGCCCGACCTGCTGCGGGAGCTGGGGGAGATTCGCAGCTGCGGCTATGCCATCGACAATGAGGAAAATGAGCTGGGTGTGCGCTGTGTGGCGGCCGCCGTGGCCGACCGGAACGGCCAGGGGGTGGGAGCCATCAGCGTATCGGCTCCCTTGGCCCGGATGAGCGATGAGCGGGTGGCCCAGCTTGCCCAGCTTGTCTGCCAGACAGCCAGGGGGCTGTCGGCCGAATTAGGGGGAATTTATTGATGGTGGAGTTGACCATTCGGCCCGGACGGGCCGGGGATGCAGAGGCGGCCGAGGGGATTTATGCCGCCCTGTTTGACCACTATGACCAAGGGGCACCCAATTACACCAACTGGAAGAGGGGGCTTTACCCCACCGGCCAGGATGCTGAAGAGGCCCTGGGGGCCGGAACCCTCCATGTGGGGGAATGGGGCGGGCAGGTGGTGGCCTGCGTGAACCTAAACCATGTTCAGCCCCCGGAGTATGCCAAGGTGGGCTGGTCGGTGGGAGCCCAGGGGGATGAGGTGCTGGTGGTACACACCCTCTGCGTCCATCCCGAATTTTCGGGTAAGGGGATTGCAAGGGGGATCGTGGCCTATGCCGAGGAAGTGGGCAAGGCCTTGGGGTGCAAGACCATTCGGATGGATACCTTTGAAGGGAATGTGCCCGCCACCCGGCTTTATCTGGGGCTTGGGTTTGCCGATTTGGGGCTGGAGGAGTTTCAGCTGGGGCCGAGCAGGCAGATGCTGCGGTGCTTTGATAAAATATTGTAGGGCCGCCAGAAGCGGCGGTTAGGGTAACAAAGTACCGGCTGTTTTTAAAACAGCCGGTACTTTGTTTTGGGTTGTGTGGTTATTCTAGGAAAATCCCCCGTAGCCCTCGAAAAAGCCTGGCGAAGCGGGTCGGGGGCCTGTCATGCTGCGGATTGGGCACGCTGGTCGGGGTGATAACCTCTCCGACTTCGCAAAAATCTTCCCTTGCCCGTTGGGCAAGGCCAAATTTTCGCATCTGCTCCGAGGTCTATCCCCCCGGCGTGTCTATCCTTCGCACTTCTTTTAACCGCACTTGGAATATCCACAGTTGCGGCAGGACACACAGCCGCCCTCGTGCTCCAGCTTGGAGCCGCACTCGGGGCAAAACTTGGCCAGTTTGGCCTCAGCAGGGGTCATGCCGGGGCGGGGAATGGTGATTTCAGCCTGGATGGCCGCCGTAGGGGCCGAGGGATGGGCGATGGTGACCGCCTCCCCGTGCTGCTGGACGCTTAAAACCTTTTCGATGGCCTTGGCGATGGCATCGGGGCAGGACATAACCGGAACGGCGGCCTGCCGCAGGCAGGAGGGACAGCGGATGCCCTTGAGCTGCTGGATAATCTCCTTGGGGTCCAGACCGGCCCGGATACCCACCGACACAAGGCGGGCGGTGGCCTCGGACTGGGAGGGGCAGCCCCCGGCACGGCCGGTGTTGGTAAAGACCTCGCAGATACCGGTTTCGTCATAATTGACCGTAACATAGAGGTTGCCGCAGCCGATTTTCACCTTTTCGGTATAGCCCATGGTGACCTCGGGGCGGGGACGGGGGAGCAGACGGCCGTAGGCACTGGAACGGACCAGGCAGCTGCCGCTGTCACAGTCGGCCTCCAGCACGGCATCCACCATGGGATCCCCGGTGGGGGCTTCGGCCGACTCGGCCCCTTTGACCGAGCCGATGTTCAGCACCTGCTCGTTCCGGGAGCCGTCCCGGTAGATGGTGGTCCCCTTACAGCCCAGGGTGAAGGCCAGCTGATAGACCTCGGCCACCTCTTCCTTGGTAGCCGAATTGGGGAAGTTCACCGTTTTGGACACGGCGTTGTCGGTATGCCGCTGGAAGGCGGCCTGCATCTTGACGTGCCAGATGGGGGAAACGTCGTGGGCGCAGACAAAGACCCGCTTGATATGTGCGGGGATTTCGTCGATGTGGGCCAGGGAACCGGCCTCCACCACCTTACGCATCAGCTCCTCGGAGTAAAGGCCCTCCTGCTCCAGCCGCTCTTTGAGGATGGAGTTGGTTTCCACCAGGTGGGTATTATCCATGACGTTGCGGATATAGGCATAGGCAAAGACAGGTTCCACACCCGAGGAAACCCCGGCCAGGATGGAGAGGGTACCCGTGGGGGCGATGGTGGTCACCGTGCCGTTGCGGATGGGTGCGCCCCCCTTCAGGATGCTTTCCTCAAAGAGGGGAAAGGCACCCCGGGTTTCGGCCAGACGGATGCTTTCCTCATGGCCGATGCGGTTGACCAGCTCCATGACCTGCTCGCCCATGGCCACACCCTCGTCCGAGTTATAGGGGATGCCCATGTAAAGAAGCATATCGGCAAAGCCCATGACCCCAAGGCCGATTTTCCGGGTGGCCCGGGTGACACGGTCAATCTCCTCCAGGGGGTACTGGTTGACCTCAATCACGTTGTCCAGGAAGTGGACGGCCGAGCGGATGGTCTTTTCCAGCTTGTCCTTGTCAAGCGTGTAGCCCGAGCCGGTCTTTTTCAAGTGGGTCACCAGGTTGATGGAGCCCAGGTTGCAGCTTTCGTAGGGGAGCAAAGGCTGTTCGCCGCAGGGGTTGGTGGACTCAATTTCCCCCTGGGAGGGGACCACGTTGTCCCGGTTGAGCCGGTCCAGGAAAATGATGCCCGGCTCCCCGGTCTGCCAGGCCGAGGCCACAATTTTTTCAAAGACATCCTGGGCGTTCAGACGGCCGGTGACGGCCTTGGTGGAGGGGTCCACCAAATCATAGTCCCCGCCCTGCTCCACGGCCTGCATGAAGTCCTCGGTAATGCCCACTGAAATATTGAAATTGGTGATTTCGCTGGTGTCGTTCTTACAGGTGATGAAGTCCAGAATATCGGGATGGTCCACCCGGAGGATGCCCATATTGGCCCCACGGCGGGTGCCGCCCTGCTTGACGGCCTCGGTGGCCGAGTTAAAGACCTTCATGAAGGAGATGGGGCCCGAGGCCACACCCCCGGTGGAGTTTACCGTGGCCCCCTTGGCCCGAAGGCGGGAGAAGGAGAAGCCGGTGCCCCCGCCCGACTTGTGGATGAGGGCGGCGTGCTTGATGGCGTCAAAAATGGCCTCCATACTGTCGGCCACGGGGAGCACAAAGCAGGCCGAAAGCTGCCCAAGAGGCCGCCCGGCATTCATGAGGGTGGGAGAGTTGGGCAGAAAGTCCAACTCGGTCATCATGGTGTAAAATTCCTGGGCAGTGGCCGCCACGTCGGCTTTGGGATTCAGGTTACGGTCGGCCTCGGCAATGGCGTCGGCCACCCGGTGAAACAGGCCGTCTACCGTTTCGGTGGGGGTTCCCTGCTCGTCCCGGGCGAGATAGCGTCGTTCCAAAACGGCGTAAGCATTATCAGAAATTGGCATAGTAGCTCCAATCCTCTCTCGTTCAAAATCTATACAAGATATTGTATCATTAAAAAAATGGAAGTCAATATGTAGGAGGATTTTTGGCAAAAATTTTTGTGGATAAATTTTGTCCACAATTGGGGAAAAGGGAGAAATCGGGGATTGGGACACAAAAAAACAACCCCCCGGACAACCGGGGGGCTGCTGCGGTTACTTCTTTTTGGAGTATGGTGTGCCCTCCAGGGGGAGGGAGGTGCGGAATTTGCCGTCAAAGTTATAGTAGGCATTCTGGACGGCGGGGGCGGTGGGAATGGAGCAGATTTCCCCGATGCCCTTGGCTCCGCAGGCCAGCTCGGAATGGGGCTTCTCGATGATGAGGGACTGGATGGGTGGAGTCTGGTCGGCCCGGAAGAGGCCCAGGGAGGCATAGACCGCCTTGGGCTGACCGTCCTCCAGAGGGAAGTCCTCGGTGAGGGCATAGCCCAGGCTCATGACCACACCGCCCTCAATCTGCCCCTCCACGTTTATGGGGTTGATGGCCCGGCCCACGTCGTGGGCGGCGATGACCCGGGAGAGCCGGCCCGTTTCGTCCAGTTCAATGAGGTGGGTGGCGTAGCCGTAGGCGATATGGCTGATGGGATGCTCCCGGTCGGAGCCCATTTTGTCGGTGATGCCGGTATACTCCTGGTGGAAGTTGACCCCTTCCACCGCATGGAGGTCCCGGCCCTCCAGTGCCCATTTCAGCTCGGTGGCGGCCCTTCGGGCAGCCTCTCCGGTGAAGAGGGTCTGGCGGGAGGCGGTGGTGTTGCCCGAGTTGGGGGCATAGGAGGTGTCGGGCTGGTCCCAGACCACCTGCTCGGGGGTCAGGCCTGTGGTCTGGCAGACAATTTGCACCAGAATGGTACCAAGACCCTGGCCGATACAGGCCGCCGAGGTGCGGATATGTACCTTACCCTTTTCAATGTGGAGGGTACAGCGGCCGGTGTCGGGCACGCCCACCCCCAGACCGGAGTTTTTCATGGCGCAGGCGATGCCCGCCTTGGGATTGGCTTCGTAGTAGGGGCGGATGGCATCCAGGGTTTCCACCAGAGCGGTGGAGGGGTCGGCAATCTGGCCGTTGGGTAAGGTCTGGCCGGGGCGGATGGCGTTGCGGTAGCGGATTTCAAAGGGGGAAATGCCCACCTGCTGGGCCAGCAGGTTCAGGTTGCACTCGGCGGCAAAGCAGCTTTGGGTTACCCCGAAGCCACGGTAGGCCCCGCAGGGGGGATTGTTGGTGTAATAGGCCTTGCCGTCGATGTCGATATTCTGGTAGTTGTAGGGTCCGGCGGCATGGGTGCAGGCCCGCTGAAGGACCGGGCCGCCCAGGGAGGCGAAAGCCCCGCTGTCGGTGACCAGGACGGCCTTCATGGCGGTAAGAATGCCGTTTTCATCACAGCCGGTGGTGATTTCCATGTCAAAGCCGTGGCGTTTGGGGTGACAGAGCATGGATTCCTTCCGGGACATGGCGACCTTGACGGGCCGCCCGGTGGCCAGGGCCAGGATGGCGGCATGGTGCTGGACGCTCATGTCCTCCTTGCCCCCAAAGCCGCCCCCCACCAGCCGGGCAATGACCCGAACCTGGCTGTCCTTCAGGCCGGTGGCCTCGGCACACTCCTTCTTGGTCTGGTAGATGCCCTGGTCGGAGGACCAGATGACCACCCCATCCTCCTCCGGGGCGGCCACGGCACATTCCGGCTCCAAAAAGGCATGCTCGGTGGGCGGGGTATGGTACTGGGTGGTGACCACATACCTGGAAGCCTGGAGGGCGGCCTCGGCATCCCCCCGCACCAGATGCTCGTGGGAGAGCAGGTTGCCCCCCTCCTGAAGCTGGGGAGCGTCGGGGGCCATGGCCTCCTGGGCCGAGAGGACGGGGGTCAAAGGCTCATACTCAATCCGGACAAGGGCCTTGGCCTGCTCCAAAATTTCGGGGGTTTCGGCCACCACCAGCACGATGGGGTCCCCCCGGAAGTGGACCTCACCCCCCACGGGGACCAGAACCCACTGGTCCTTTTTCAGGTGGCCCACCTTGGGCTTGCCGGGCAGGTCGGCGGCCGTGAGGATGCTCACCACCCCGGGCAGGGCCCGGGCCTCGGTCACGTCAATGGCCTTGACAATGGCCCGGGGATAGGCCGAACGGACCGCCCCGCCGTGGGCCATGCCGGGCATACGAATATCATCGGTGTACTTGGCGATGCCGAGGGTTTTGGCCGGGCCGTCCACCCGGTGGAGGCCCTCCCCCACCGCACCGGTAAAGTCCTGCTGGGGGACGGGGGTCCCCTCCCGCAGGAGCTTGGCCGACAGCAAAACAGCATCTTCAATCTTCTGATAGCCCGTACACCGGCATATGTTGTTGCGAAGGGCGGTTTTGACCGCCTTACGGTCAGGGTCAGGGTTTTGGTCCAGAAGGCCCTTGGCCGAAATGACCATGCCGGGTGTGCAAAAGCCGCACTGGACCGCCCCGCAGTGGGTGAAGGCATAGGCGGAGACCTCCTTCTCCCGCTGAGAGAGCCCCTCGCAGGTGAGGATATGCTTGCCCTCCAGCTTGGAGGTGCGCTGAACGCAGGCCTTCATGGCCTTGCCGTCCACCAGCACCATGCAGGTTCCGCAGGCCCCCTCCGAGCAGCCGTCCTTGGCCGAGGTGAGGCCCAGCTCCTCCCGCAGGAAGGGGAGCAGTTTCTGGTCCTTGTCGGTGGATACGGTTCGGCCGTTGACTTTAAAAGTAAACATGGCGTCGTCCTCCTTGACCCTTGTTGTTGCCCCTCACCGGACAAAAGGCAATACCCCGCCAAATGACGGGTTGGCACCAAAACCCCGTATTGCCCTTTGTCCACTGAGGGTGTTTATAGTTTAACACCAAATTGTAAGAAGAGCAACGGGAGAACTGTCGTCAAAATAAACAAAAATCTAAAAAACTTTTAGGCAAAAGAAAAAGTTTTTAGAAAAGCCTTGACTTAGGCTATATGCGTGGTATGATGAGGTCACAAGATAAGCTCGGCCCAGGGTCCGGGACGATGAAAGGAAGAGGGAGCACGCGATGGAACAAATCAAGTGGGTACAAAACCGGATGCCAAAAAGTGAGGACAAGTGGCTGGAGGTCATGAGCGGGGCCGAGGTGGCAAAGGCCAAGGCCTTCCACCAGAGCTTTCCGCAGTATGCGGTGACCCCCCTGGCCAACCTGGAGGGAATGGCAGGTCACCTGGGCCTGTGTCAGCTGTGTGTGAAGGACGAAAGCTATCGCTTTGGCCTGAACGCCTTTAAGGTATTGGGTGGCTCCTTCGCCATGGCCCGGTACATCGCCCAGAAGACGGGCAAGGATGTGGCCGAGGTGAGCTATGAGTATCTGACCTCCCCCAAGCTGCGGGAGGAGTTCGGTCAGGCCACTTTCTTCACCGCCACCGACGGCAACCACGGCCGGGGCGTGGCCTGGGCGGCCAACCGGCTGGGGCAGAAGGCTGTGGTACATATGCCCAAGGGCAGCACCCAGACCCGGTTTGAGAATATTCAAAAGGAAGGGGCCACCGTCACCATCGAGGAGGTCAACTACGACGACTGCGTGCGTATGGCGGCCGCCGAAGCGG
>CAZHWK010000049.1:0-8873 GCA_964536405.1 uncultured Oscillospiraceae bacterium | reverse complement strand
TTGTCCTCATTAAAATTGGTCCTCAAAAAGCTGTCCTGGGGTTCGTACTGGTTTAACTGATAGTGTTCTGTCTTTTGCATCAAAAAGCCCTCCTTTTATTTTGAGCAAATGCTCATCATAAAGGGAGGGCTTTTTCCATTTGTTGCATCTTTTCATACACCGAAGCGGAAAAACTTTCCCACCAAACCTTACATGGCAAAGGTGGACAGAAAACGGCGGGTACGTTCCTCGGTGGGGTTGCCCAAAACCTGGTCGGGAGGGCCCTCCTCCACCACCAGGCCGCCGTCCATGAAAAGGACCTGGTCGGCCACGTCCCGGGCAAAGGCCATTTCGTGGGTGACAATAATCATGGTGGTATTCTGCTGGGCCAGACCACGAATGACCTTGAGCACCTCGCCGGTCAGCTCGGGGTCCAGGGCCGAGGTAGGCTCGTCAAAGCAGAGGACATCGGGCTGTAAGGCCAAGGCCCGGGCAATGGCCACCCGCTGCTGCTGACCGCCCGAAAGCTGGTGGGGATAGTGTCCGGCCCGATTGGCAAGACCCATGCGTTCCAGCAGCTCCATGCCACTGGCCTCCAGGCTGGGCCACTGGGCCTTGTCCGGGGTACGCAGCTTCATGGCTAAAGTCACGTTGTCCAGGGCGGTGTACTGGGGGAAAAGGTTAAAGCCCTGGAACACCAGGCCGAAGTGGAGCCGCTTGTCCCGCACATGACGTTCCTGCTGGGTGGCCGGGTCGGCCGAATCCCACAGGATTTCGTCCCGAACCCGGATGGTGCCGGTGTCGGGGGTTTCCAGAAAGTTCAGACAGCGCAGCAGGGTGGTTTTCCCACTGCCCGAGGAGCCGATGATGGCCAGGGTGCGCCCGCTGTCCAAAGAAAAGGAGATATCCTTGAGTACCTCGGTGGAGCCAAACTGCTTGCCGAGGCCGTTTACCTGTAAAATTGACATAAGGCCCATCCCCCTTATACCTTAAAATAGTCCAGCTTCTTTTCAAACCGGGAGAGAAGAATGGTGACGATGCCGTTGAAGATGAGGAAGAAGATTCCGGTGTAGAAAAGGGGCCAAATCATGGCCCGACTGCCGAAGTCCTTGGCCATGGCGATAATCTCCTTGACCATGATGAAGTTGGCCAGGGAGGTGTCCTTAATGAGGGTAATAATTTCGTTGCCGGTGGGGGGCAGGATGCCCTTGACCACCTGGAGCAGGGTGACCCGGAAGAAAATCTGGCTGCGGGTCATGCCCAAAACCTGGCCCGCCTCCTGCTGACCGGCGGGGACGGCCTGAATGCCGCCACGGAAAATCTCGGAAAAATAGGCGGCATAATTGAGTACAAAGGCCAGCACGGCGGCCGTCATCTTAGGAATGTTAAACTGTGGCCCGAAGGCGATGCCGGGCAAATAGTACACAATGGCCAGCTGGAGCATCAGGGGAGTGGAGCGCATGATGTACACATAAAATCGGGTCAGCAGGCTGAGAGGCTGAAAGCGGCTTCGGGACCCAAGACAGACCAGAAGCCCCAGGGGCAGGGAAAGCCCCAGGGTAATAATAAACAGCTGGCAGTTGAGCAAAAAGGCCTTGAGAAGCATAACGGTAACCGTTTGAAAGCTCATGGGGGGACCTCCTCGGGTGATATAGGGGAAAAACGGGGGAAGTGCCCCCCGGCAGGGTGGCCGGGGGGCATGGTATGCCGTTACTGGTTGGCAAGCAGGAGGTCGGAAAGGCCGTACTTTTCGGCAATCTTGCCCAGGGTGCCGTCGGCAATCAGCTCGTTCATGGCGGTGTTAAAAGCGGCGGTCACGTCACTGCCAGGGCGGAAGGCCACGCCGTATTCCTCCACCGAAAGCTGAAGCTCAGGGATAGCCATCAGGTCGTCATAGTTACCTTGACCCACCAAGGCCCCGGCCAGCACGAAGTCCAGCACGCAGGCATCGGCCTGGCCGGCTTTGACGGCCAGAAGGGCGTCGGTCTGCTTGATGACCGAGTCATAGGGGGCCTGGCTCAGTTCGGCATCGCCCTGGATGGCGGCTTCTCCGGCCGAACCGGCCTCGGCCTGAAGGCGGGCAGAGGAGAGGTCGGTGGTGGTGGCATATTTGTCTGCCTCATTGGCACGAATGACCACAACTTGATAGTTTTTGGTGTAAGGTTCGGAAACCGAGAGGGCGGCGGACAGCTCGGGGGTGATGGTCATGCCGTTCCAGATGCAGTCAATGCGCTTGCTCTCCAGCTCCATGACCTTGGCCGACCATTCGATTTCCACAAACTCGGGCTCTACCCCTAGCTTTTCGCAGACGGCCTTGGCAAACTCGGTTTCAAAGCCCACAAATTCGCCATTTTCATCGGTGTAGTTCATGGGTGGATAATCGGTGTAGCCGATTTTCAGAGTGCCATTGCCTTTGACATACTCCAAATCGGTGGCGGGGTCTGAGGACTCGCCCGACGGCGTGGCAGAGGGGGCTGTACCGCCGCAGGCGGCCAGGCAGAGGGTGAGGGACAGGGCAAGCAGGGCAGTTAAGGTGCGTTTCATAATCATTTCCTCCAATTTTGCCGGGCCGCAGATTGGCGTGCCGGACTGTACTCTGATGATTTACCATATTAGCACGCTAAAGTAGAAAAGTCAAGAGGAAATTTTACTTTATTTTTGGAGGGGGCTATGGTATCATAGCAAGCAAGTGGTTTCGGTCCTCTGGGCCGAGAAACCCAGTTTGCAAGGAGGCGGAAAAATGAAGGAAAAGCAGTTGAAGATTTTGGCCCGGCTGGCCCTGCTGGTAGCGTTGGAGGTGGTGCTGAGCCGGTTTTTATCCATTGCCACGCCACATGTGAAAATTGGATTTGCCTTTGTGCCCCTGGCTCTGGCCGGGATGATGTACGGCCCCTGGGCCGGGCTGGCTGTGGGCGGCTTGGCCGATTTTATGGGGGCCATGCTATTTCCCATCGGGCCCTATTTTCCCGGTTTTACCCTGACTACAGCCTTGAAGGGGCTTCTCTTTGGCCTGTTCCTGCGAAACGGCGGCGGGGCCGATGTGCGTAAGGTGGGGCTGGCCGTCTGCTTGGGCGGGATTGTGCTCAGTCTGGGGCTAAACACCCTGTGGATCAGCATTCTGTATGACACTCGCTACTGGACCCTTTTGCCCACCCGGGTGGTGCAGGAGCTTCTGGTCATGCCGTTGCAGATTGTGGTGCTTCGTCTGGTGGGGGCGCCCCGGGTACAGCGGGTCCTGACCTGACGGAAAAGGGAATATCAACCAGCGCGTATTTTACCTGTGGCCCTTTGTGAATATGAGAGCGTTTCTGAAAAGTCGCTGTGCCTGGAATTTTTGTCAAAAGGGCGGGTGTATGGATGTTTCAGAAAGGCTCTAGGGGGATGATGCGTGGATGGAGCATAAACACATAAAATCAGAAAACGGTGAAGTACACTACTGGATCAAGAAAAATGAAAATGATGTTGCTAAATGCCTGGTTTTTACACATGGGTTAACGGCCAATCATGCTATGTTTGAACGGCAAATCGAATACTTTTCCGTAAAGAACAGCGTGATTACATGGGATGTTCCACTGCATGGGTGTTCAAGACCATATCGTGATTTTTCCTATCGACAGACTGCGATAGAGCTGAACCGAATTTTAGAAAAAGAGAAGATTTTCCGGGTCGTATTGGTGGGAATGTCCATGGGCGGTTATCCCAGCCAGATGTTTGCAAGTATGTTTCCTGAAAAGGTGGAAGGCTTTGTTGCTTTGGACACAACGCCATTTGGCATGAAATACTATTCAAAATCAGATTTATGGTGGCTAAGGCAAGTGGAGCCCATGGCAAAATGGGTTTCGGACCGTATGTTGAGAAAAAGTATGGCAAAGTCTGTTTCAAACACAAAGTATTCCTATGATAAAATGCTCGAAATGTTGAGCCCGCTTTCTAAAAAAGAAATTCTGGAACAAATGGGCCTGGCATATGGACAATTTGCGGCTGAGAATAAAAATGTGGAACTTTTGTGTCCGGTGCTTATTTTGCTTGGTGACAGGGATAGAACAGGGAAGGTAAGACAATACTGCGAAGAATGGTCGAAAGAAACAGGCTATCCCTTGCACATCATCCCTCATGCGGCCCATTTTTCCAACGGTGATAATCCGGGGCAAGTCAACAAGGAGATAGAAATCTTTATTCGTGGGCTATGCGCACGGAGCCGGGGGAGCCTAGAGGGGCTGCCTTAGCAGAAAAAACGAACACGCAAAAGGCCGCCCCACAATTTGTGGGGCGGCCTTTTTTGCTTATGGGTTACAGCTTACAGGCCAAATCATAGGCCTGCCAGATGACCGTCATCAGGTTGCCAACCTTGGCGGCATCGCCGATGATGTGCAGCTTTCCGCCGTCTTTTTCGGCCAGGGGAGTGCCAGGGATGTAGCCGATGGAGGTAACAATGCTGTCAATGGGCAGGGTTTGGGTTTTACCGTTCTTGCCCTCCAAGGTAATGCTGTCCGGGGCCACGGCACTGGTCTTGCAGCCGGTATAGACCGGGATGTTGTAGCACCGGATAATCTCCCGCAGCATATTGCCGTTGGCGGCGCAGAGGTTGGGCACGTTGAGAATGTCGTCCATCATTTCGACAAGGATGGGCTGTTTGCCCTTGCGTACCAGGTCATAGGCAATTTCGCAGCCGGTCAGGCCGCCGCCCACCACAGCCACACGCTCCCCAACCGGCTTTTGGTCCAGCAGGTATTCCACGGCATTCATCACGTTTTCACCGTTGCCCCCCGCCACAGGCAGGTCCCGGCACTTAGCCCCTGTGGCAAGGATGATTTCGTCAGCCTCTAAGGCGGACAAGGTGTCGGACGTGATTTCAGTATTCAGCTTGACACAGACCCCAGCCTTTTCCACCTGGCGGCGGTACCAGTCCAGGAGCATCTTGTCCTTTTCCTTGAAATCGGGGGCGGCGGCGGCGATAAACACACCGCCCAGCACGTCGGACTTTTCGTACAGGGTCACGCTGTGCCCCCGCAGGGCGGCCACCCGGGCCGCCTCCATACCGCCGATGCCGCCGCCAATGACGGCGATGTTCTTTTTGGCCGTGGCGGGGATAAGGGCCTTTTTCTTTTCCTCCAGGGTGTAGGGGTTCAGGGCGCAGTGGCCGTTGCCCACGGGGTTGACCCCTGTGGTGCCGTCAGGGCCTTTGCTCATGGCAAAGCAGGCGTTGTGGCAGGCGATACAGGGGCGGATGTCCTCCACCTGACCGTTTTTGACTTTGGAGCAGTATTCCCCGTCGGCCAAAAACTGACGGCCAATGGCAACACCGTCAATCCAGCCCTTATGCAGGGCTTCCGAGGACATATCCGGGTCCTCCATACGACCTGCGCAAAATACGGGGATGTTGACGTGCTGCTTGATGAAGGCTGCGTCCTCCAGGTTACAGCCCAGGGGCATGTACATGGGGGGGTGTGCCCAGTACCAGGAGTCATAGCTGCCGTTGTCGGCATCCAGGGCATCGGCCCCGGCCGCCTCCAAAAGCTGGGCCAGCTTGATGCTTTCCTCTCGATCACGGCCAAACTCGGTATAGGCTTCCCCGGGCAGAGCCCCCTGGTTGAAGCCCCGCATTTTGCTGGTGACGCTGTACCGGACGATAACGGGATAGTCGGCCCCACAGGCGGCTTTGATGGCCTTGATAATTTCGGTGGTGAAGCGGGCACGGTTTTCCAGGCTTCCGCCAAATTCGTCGGTGCGGTTGTTGGTGGAGGAAATTGTGAACTGGTCCAGCAGATAGCCTTCATGGACGGCGTGAATTTCAATGCCGTCAATGCCGGCCTTCTTGCACAGGGCGGCCGCCTTGCCAAATGCGTCGATGATGTTCAGGATTTCTTCCCGGGTCATGGCCCGCTGGTTCAGGTTGGGGTCCCATACGTTTGGCTCACTGTCGCAGGCCGCCCCCATGAGCTTTTCCATGCCCAGCAGCTTGCCCAGCATTTTGTTCTTCAGCACGGGCTTGAGGGGGGCAGGCATGACCATGACACGGCCAAAGCCTGCGCCAATCTGTAAAAAGAACTTGGAGCCGTAGCTGTGGATTTCGTCCATCAACTCCTTCACGGGGCCGGTGAACATTTTTTCGTTTTGATAAAGCCACTTCTTGCCAATCATGCTTTGAATACAGGTGATGCCGGGGATGATAAGACCCACGCCGTTTTTGGCCCGTTCCAGCAAATAGTCCCGGCTTTTCTCGTTGAATTTAAAGCCCATGGCCCAGTCGATGGGGGTGGTGCCCTCCATGGGTGCATGGATAAAACGGTTGGGGATGCTCACGTTGCCCACCTGCATGGGGGTAAACAAAATCTCGTGCTGCTGTTTCATACTCCTGCCGTCCCTTCTTTTTTCTCCAAATGTGTCCTGCCATTTTGCATCTGACTTTGGTTTGTGCTATCATTGTAATGAAAACGGGCGGAAAATGCTCGCACAGGTGTATGGACATTCGGACAATTGTCATATAAATTGTGAATTTTTTGGCAAAGTGAGGGACTGACATGGGAAAGCAGGAGGAGTTGCCCCGCCATCTGGCCGACGAGGAATATACCCTGGCCAGCGTGCAGTGGTACGACACCGAATTGCGGTTGAAGCAGAGCGTGGAAGGGGGGGACACCGAGGTCGCCCGGCAGGCCCTGCTGGAGCTGAGTGAGGCGGTGGAGGGGTGCTTTGCCCCCATTTTCCACCATGGGGAGCTGATGCCTGCCTTGCAGAGCATTGTGGGAGGTATCCTGCACTTTGCCTGTCGGGATGCAGGGCTTCCGCCCTCCTACCTCACCTTGCTGATTGTGTGGCAGAGGAATACCCTTACCGCTGTGCGTACCATGGACGAGGTTCTGCCGGCCATTGAGCGCTGTGTGGAATACGCCTGCCGTCTGGTGCGGGATGCGTCCCAGCCCTCCTTTGGACCGCTGGTGCGCCGCTGTGTGCGGGAAATTCAAACCGACTTGACCTGCCCCATCACCGCCACCCAGCTTGCCAACCGCCTGGGGGTGACCCGCCAGCACCTGTGTACCTGCTTCAAGCGGGAAACCGGCACCACCATCACCGACTATGTGATGCGGGAGCGGGTGCTTCTGGCCAAGTATTACCTCAAGCAAGGGGCTCTTTCCGTGACCCAGGTGGCCCTGCTGTGCGGCTATGGGGACTTGAACTACTTTGGGCGTGTCTTTAAGCGACAGACCGGCCTTTCGCCCCGGGCCTATATGGCGGGGGAGTAGGAGCAAAGTTGACGGCATCCCGGCCGCCGCCTATGGAGAACATGCAAGGGGCGTTTCCGTCACATTTTTTGGAAAAAGGGCTTGCGGCAGGCTGCGCCATGGGGTATCCTAGGAGAGACAATTCTGGAGCGTGGGAGGAGCCTTTGAGCTCAGGCTCCTAACATGCTAGGGGGCAGGGCCCGGGTGCCGCCGGGTCATGCCAGAAAACGAGGTGTAACATGGAAGTCAATACCGCCATTGCCCAGCTTGTGGACTATGCCGAAAAAAGGGGACTCATCGAGCCATGTGAGAGGATTTGGGCCGTCAATACTGTGCTGGAGACCCTGGGTCTTACGTCCTACACGCCTCCCGAAGTCCTGCCGGAGGAAACGGACCTGCCCCACATTCTGGACGCCCTTCTGGAGGATGCCCATGCCCGTGGGGTTCTGGCCCAGAACTCGGTGACCTATCGGGACCTCTTTGATGCCGCCCTGATGGGGCGGCTGACCCCACGGCCTGCCCAGGTGGTGGAGCGGTTTCAGGCCCTCTACGCCCAAAGTCCCCAGGCGGCCACCGACTGGTACTATACCTTCAGTCAGGATACCAACTATATCCGCCGTGACCGCATTGCCAAGGATGTGAAGTGGGTGACGGCCACCGAGTATGGGGACCTGGACATCACCATCAACCTATCCAAGCCGGAAAAGGACCCCAAGGCCATTGCGGCCGCCAAAAACATGCCCGTAGGGCTGTATCCCCGGTGCCAGCTCTGTGCCGAGAATGAGGGCTATGCTGGACGGGTGGACCATCCCGGCCGGGGCAATCACCGCATCATCCCCATCACCATCCACGGTGCTCCCTGGTATTTGCAGTACTCCCCCTACGTTTACTATAACGAGCACTGCATCTGCTTAAACAGGGAGCATACCCCCATGAAAATTGACCGGGCCTGCTTTGGCAAGCTGCTGGACTTTGTGGGCCAGTTCCCCCACTATTTCGTGGGCTCCAACGCCGATTTGCCCATTGTAGGCGGCTCCATCCTGGCCCACGACCATTTCCAGGGGGGGCGGTATACCTTCGCCATGGAACGGGCACCGGTGGAGAGGGCGGTCACCTTCCCGGGCTATCCCGAGGTGAAGGCCGGTATCGTCAAGTGGCCCCTGTCGGTCCTCCGGCTGACCTGCCCCCATCCAGAGAAACTGGTGGATTTGGGCGACCGTATTCTGGCCGCCTGGCGGGGATATACCGATGAAACGGCCTTTCTCTTTGCCGAAACCGACGGTGAGCCTCATAATACCATTACCCCCATTGCCCGCCGCCGGGGGGAGGATTATGAGCTGGACTTGGTCCTGCGCAATAATATCACTACCCCGGAGCATCCCTTGGGGGTTTACCATCCCCATGCCGAGCTTCACCATATCAAAAAGGAGAACATCGGCCTGATTGAGGTGATGGGCCTGGCCGTTTTGCCCGCCCGGCTCAAAGAGGAACTGGGGGCAGTGGTCGCCGCCTTGACCACCGGGGCCGACCTGCGGGGGAACGAACTCACCGCCAAGCACGCCGACTGGGCCGAGGGCTTCCGGGCCAGGATTACCCCGGACAACGCCCAGGAGGTGGTCCGGGATGAGGTGGGCAAGGTCTTTGCCAAGGTGCTGGAGCATGCCGGGGTCTATG
>CAZHWK010000048.1:0-8914 GCA_964536405.1 uncultured Oscillospiraceae bacterium | reverse complement strand
CTTTTTATTCTCTTTCATATAGAAGAAACATCCCCTGATGTATCAAGACGATACATCAGGGGATGTCTTTGGGGAGTGATTTCATGTTTAACCGCATTTCTCTGCCTGAACCCATGATAGAGGCAGGCCGCAGACAAATCTCGGGGCTTATTTCCGTGCTGTTTTAAGCCGGGCCAGTGCCCGGGCCAGTGCGGCCTGGGAGCGATGGTACTCCTGCAGGCTTTCCTTCTGGCGCAGATGCTCTTCGGCCCGCTCCCTGGCGGCTTGGGCCCGCTTGAGGTCGATTTCCTCCGGCTTTTCTGCGGCGGCCACCAGCAAAATGGCATAGTCTGGCATAATTTCGGCAAGGCCGGTGCTGACGGCGGCCACATGCCAGGCTCCGTCCGTCTTATATTTCAGCTCCCCGGGCTGAATGGCGGTGACCACCGGCTCATGTCCGGGCTGCACGCCATACTGGCCATCCTGAATGGGGATAATCAGGGCCTCGGCCAAACCCACATAGAACTGGCGGTCAGGGGTCAAAATCTCCAGCGTAAAGGTTTTTTCCATTACACCGCCCCCAGCTTGGCCGCCTTCTCCCTGACCTCATCGGCGGTCCCCACCATGCTGAATGCCACCTCGGGATACTGATCCAGTTCACCGCCCAAAATGGCCTCAAAGCTGGAAAGGCTGTCCTCCAGCTTGACATAGCGGCCCTGAAGGCCGGTAAAGGGCTCGGCCACGGCAAAGGGCTGAGAGAAGAATTGCTGGATGCGCCGTGCCCGTTCCACCACTCGCTTGTCGCCTTCGGAAAGCTCCTCCATGCCCAAAATGGCGATGATATCCTGAAGTTCCCGATACCGCTGAAGCAGCTCCTGCACCCCTCGGGCCACTTGATAATGGCGGGTTCCCACCACCTCCGGTTCCAGAATACGGGAGGTGGACTCCAAAGGGTCCACGGCGGGATAAATGCCCATTTCCACAATTTTTCGGGAGAGAACCGTCGTGGCATCCAGATGGGCAAAGGTGGTGGCCGGAGCGGGGTCGGTCAGGTCGTCGGCCGGAACATAGACCGCCTGAACCGATGTGATGGCTCCGTTTTTGGTGGAGGTAATGCGCTCTTGAAGGGTTCCCATCTCGTCAGCCAGTGTGGGCTGATAGCCCACGGCGGAGGGGATCCGTCCCATCAGGGCAGATACCTCGCTGCCCGCCTGAACATAACGGAAGATATTGTCGATAAACAGCAGAACATTCTGCTTTTCCTGGTCTCGGAAATACTCGGCCATGGTGAGTCCTGTCAGGGCCACCCGCATCCGGGCCCCGGGAGGCTCGTTCATCTGGCCGAATACCAGGGCAGTCTTTTGCAGCACCCCAGATTCGGTCATCTCATGCCACAGGTCGCTGCCCTCACGGGTCCGCTCCCCCACACCGGTGAAGATGGAGTAGCCGCCGTGCTGGGTGGCAATGTTGTGAATAAGCTCTTGAATGAGGACGGTTTTCCCCACGCCCGCCCCGCCGAAAAGGCCGATTTTACCACCCTTGGCATAGGGGGCCAGCAGGTCGATGACCTTGATACCCGTTTCCAGCACATCCACCACAGGACGCTGGTCCTGAAACCGGGGGGGCTGGCGATGGATGGACCATTTCTCCTCCACCTGAACCGGCCCCTTCTCGTCGATGGGGTTTCCCAGGACGTTGAACATACGTCCCAGGGTAGCTGCCCCAACCGGGACAGAGATTGGTTTTCCGGTGTCGGTGACCTCCATGCCCCTTCCCAGCCCCTCGCTGGGGGAGAGCATGAAGCAGCGGACCGCTCCATCGCCCACAAACTGGTGGGCCTCCATGACGGCAGTACCCTGGTCGGTATCCACCGTGAGGGCATTTTTCAGCTCCGGCAGGCCCCCCTCTGGAAACTCCACGTCTACCACAGGGCCAAGGACCTGAATAATCTTACCTTTTGACATGGCGCTCACGCCTTTCTATGTGGAATTGCCTTCCCCGTGGGAAGGCCGGCTTTCTTACTCCGGGCTTGCCGCTGCACCCCCCACGATTTCCGTGAGTTCCTGGGTGATGGCACTTTGCCGGGCACGGTTATAGGTCAAATTTAAATTCTTCAGAAGGGTTTTGGCATTGTCGGTGGCCGAGTCCATGGCCGTCATACGGGCATTTTGCTCACTGCAATAGGACTCCACCAGGGATCCGAATATCATCCCGGCCAGATAGCCGGGCACGATTTGGTCCAGCACCTTCTCCATGGAGGGGAGGTAGGACACGGTTGCGGTATAGTGTTCAGCGGGAGGCTTCTGCCAGGGGAAAATATCCCGGTCCAGGGGCAGAAGCTTGGTGCAAATCGGGTCAAGCTTGAGCGGATTGACCATTTTGGTATAGACAATCCACACTTCGTCCAGCTCTTCCCGGCAAAAAAGCTCCAGAAATACGCCGCTAATCTCTCTCGCTCTGGTCATGGTTGGATTCTGGGCCGTATAAAGAAACTCGCCGTCCACCCGAATACCCTTGCCGTTAAAATAGGAGCGGCCCATCTGGCCGACCACATAAAGAATTGGCTGGGTATGTGCCTGTATGACCTCCTCGGCCAGCTTCAGCACATTGTGGTTATAGGCCCCTGCCAATCCCTTATCCCCCGTGACCACGATGTAACCTACCTTCCGCTCTGCCGCCGCCTTGGTCTGACGCTGGTCGAAATAGGTATGGTGAATATCCGGGGAGTGGTGCAGAATATCGGAAATAGTGGCCGAAACCTTTTCAAAGTAAGGGCGGGTATCCTCCAGCTGCTTCCGGGCTTTACGCAGGCTGGAGGAGGAGATAAGGTACATGGCGTTTGTGATTTTCAAGGTTTGCTCCACGCTCTTGATGTGGGCCCGCACTTCCTTCATGCTTGCCATGTGGCACTCACCTGCTTCTGATAGTCCTCCAGGGCGGTACGCACCGCTTCAATCGAAGGGCCGGAAAGCTCTCCGCTGGCCTCAATCTCCTCCATCACCTGACCTTGGGTGGATTCCATCCGGTCGGCAAAGTCCCTTGTAAAGGCATCCACCCGGTCCAGAGGAATATGGTCCAGCAGACCGTTTGTCGCAACATAAAGAATGATGGCCTGACGTGCCACGCTCATGGGGTGGTAGAGGGGCTGCTTCAAAACCTCCAACAGCCTGCGTCCATGGTCCAAGGCCTGCTGAGTGCTTTTGTCCAAGTCAGAGGAAAACTGGGTAAAGACCTCCAATTCCCGGAACCGGGCCAGGTCGATACGCAGGGTTCCGGCACTCTTCTTAATCGCCCTGGTCTGGGCCGCACCGCCCACCCGGGACACCGACAGTCCCACGTTGACCGCCGGACGCTGACCGGAAAAGAAGAGGTCGGTTTCCAGATAAATCTGACCGTCCGTAATGGAGATGACATTGGTCGGAATATAGGCCGACACATCTCCTGCCAGGGTTTCAATGATGGGCAGGGCGGTCATGGAGCCGCCGCCATATTCCTGGGTAAGCCGGCAGGCACGCTCCAACAGGCGGGAGTGGAGATAGAATACATCACCGGGATAGGCCTCACGCCCCGGCGAACGCTTGAGCAGCAGGGACAGGGTGCGGTAGGCCACCGCATGCTTACTCAGGTCGTCATAGACCACCAGCACATCCCGGCCCCGGCTCATGAAATATTCCCCAATCGCCGCCCCGGCATAGGGGGCTATATATTGCAGGGGGGCCGGGTCGCTGGCCGTGGCCGACACAATGATGGTGTAGTCCATGGCCCCGTGCTTTTCCAGCGTGTCCCGAACACGGGCAACACTGGATGCCTTCTGCCCAATCCCCACATAGATGCAAATCATATCTCTTCCCTGCTGGTTGAGAATGGTATCCACGGCGATGGCGGTTTTACCGGTCTGGCGGTCTCCGATAATCAGCTCTCGCTGGCCTCGGCCGATGGGCACCATGGCATCAATGGCCAGAATACCTGTCTGCATGGGAACGGTGACAGGCTCCCGGCTTACCACACCGCTGGCCTCCCGCTCGATGGGGCGGGTTTCCACCGTTTCCATGGGGCCGCCGCCGTCGATGGGACTGCCCAGTGCGTCCACCACCCGCCCCACCATGGCATCCCCCACGGGGATGCTGGCGGGATGGCCTGTCCGGCGAACTTTGGAGCCCTCTTTCAGCCCGGTTTCTCTTCCCAGCAGGGCACAGCCTACCGTGTCCCGCTTCAGGTCCAGAACCATGCCGTAAACCCCGGTGTCAAACTCCACCATTTCGCCATAGACAGCACGGTCCAGGCCATGGACGGTGGCAATGCCGTCGCCCACCTCCAGCACGGTGCCGGTTTCGGCCCGGTCCTCCCCTGCGCCATAATGCGCAATTTCCTCCCGCAGGATAGAAACAATCTCTTCGGATGTTGGTATCGTCTGCAACCTGCTCACCTACCTTCTAATTGCCGCTCCAGGGACTTAAGCCGGCCCCGAACGCTATGGTCATATGTTATTCCGTCCAGCTCTAAGGTAAAGCCCCCAATCAAGGCCGGGTTTAGCCGAACCTCCAGCTCCACCTCAGACCTGTTGTGCAGTCGGGCCAGCTTGGCCGCCAGCCGCCGACGCTGGTCCTCGTCAGGAGGGGTAACGCAGTTCATGACACAGTGGCCCGCCCCCCTGTCCGCCAAGGCTATGGTATGAAATTCCTCCAAAATATCGGGCAGAAAACTCATCCGTCCCTTGTCACAAAGCAAATCAAAAAAATGGACAAGGGGTTCCGGTGTCCCGGTCAGCACACGGCCCAGCACCCGCTTTTTTCCGTCAGGAGCAACCGTGGGGTCGGTGAGTACCTCCCAAAGAGGCTGTGACCCGGTCAGAACCCCGGCAGCCCTCCGCAGATCATCCTCATTCGGATGCAGCGGGTAGAGAGCCCTGGCATACCGGCAGGCCAGTTCACTCATGTGCCCTCACCCACCTCAGAGAGAAATTCCTCCACCATGGCCCGGTCGGCATCGGTTCCCAGCTCCTTACCGGCTACCTTGGCGGCACACAGCAGGGCCAGGGAGCTGACCTCACGGCGAAGGCCGCTTATCATCTCGGCACGCTCCTGCTTCATCTGCTGCTCGGCCTGGCCCTTCAACTTTTCTGCATCGGCCCGGGCCTGGTCTAAGATGGCGTTATACTCCTGGGTTCCCTGCTCCTTGGCTTGAGCCACCATCTGGGCACATTCCTGCCGGGCATGGACCAGCTTTTCATTGTAGGAATCCAGTCTGGCCTCGGCCTCACGGTTGCGGGCTTCCGCCCCGGTCAGATTATCTTCCATTTCCTTCTGGCGTGACTCTATCATAGCCGTGACCGGCGTCCACAGAAACTTTTTCAGCAGGACATAGAGGACCAGAAGGTTGACCACTGTGTAAAGCAGTCCGATCACATTGATGTTGAGCATCCCGCTCACCTTCTCACTTCAGGAACATAACGGCCAGGGCGGTAATGAAGCCGTAAATGGCGGTGGCTTCGGCCAGAGCCGCACCCAGGATAAAGGTGCTTCGAATTTGTCCTGCCGCCTCGGGCTGACGGGCAATGGACTCGGCCGCCTTACCCGTGGCAATGCCTATACCCACACCGGCTCCGATACCGGTAAATACTGCAAAAGCTGCTCCAATCACTGTCAACATAATAGTTCCTCCTTAAAATTTCACTCGTCTTGTATGGCTTCCCCCAAAAAGAGGGTCGTCAGGAATACGAATACCAAGGTCTGAATCAGCCCGTCAAATATGTCAAAATACAGGCTGAAGGGGATGGGGATGAGCACAGGGGCCAAAACCTTAATCATCTCCATGATGACAAAGGAGGCCAGCACGTTGCCGAATAGCCGCATACACAGGGACAGGGGTCGAATGGCAATTTCCATCAGGTTGATGGGCAGCAACACCGGGCTTGGCTCTGCAAACTTTTTAAGCCCGCCCTTGAGCCCCCGGTACCGAAACTGGGCCCCGTAGATTAAAAGCATGCTCATCAGTGCCAGGGCCGCCGTAACGGTCAGGTCCCGGGTTGGAGGGGGCAGGCCCACAAGTCCGCTCAGGTTGGCCGCCGCCAGATAGAGGGCCACGGTGCCCAGCCAGGGGGCAAAGGGCCGCCAGTGCTCGCCCAGATTTTCCTTGCAGAAGCTGTTGAGAAACCCTACACCCATTTCCAGTGCCATCTGCAGCTTACCGGGTCGGCGGTGCAGGTGGCGGGTAACCAACGCCGAGGCCAGCACCAGCACGGCCATAATGATCCAGGTGACCACCACTGACTCGGGAACGCTGACGTGGGCAAACAGCTGCACAGAAGGCGTCCCGCCCAAATCCTCTGTCAGGGCTTGCTTGAGGGCATCCAAATGGCATCATCTCCTTTACAGTGTTCTATCTTAGTCATTTCTTGTCTGCTCGGGTAGTCTTTTGAAACTTAAAAAAATAAAATGAAGCAAAGGCCCTTCTCCACTGTCCCAAACATCTCCCTTGCCTTGTGTCCTCCCCGGCATTATAATGAGAAATACAGATCTTTCAGGAGGTGGTCTTGATGTCAGGCCAAAAGCCCCCCATCCGCACACAGATTTTCGGTGTCAACCTGCTGTGCGTCGTCCTCACGGTTCTGCTGGCCCTGGGGGCTACCCTCTTTCTCACCCTCCGGCAGGACCGGCAGGTCACAGACAGGAACCTCATGAATTCGGCCCAGGTGCTCTCCCGAGTGCCCATGGTGGCCCGGGACCTGGCCGCCGGTCAGCCCACCGCTGATTTGTGGGACTTTCTGGACTCCTCCATTGCGCAAATTCGGGATATTGATGTTATCGTGGTGGCCGACACCCAAAGTCGGCAGTATTATTACCCCGACCGGGCCTATATTGGCCAGATTTATGCCGGTTCGGAGCAATCAAAGGTTCTGGCCGGCGAAGGGCCTTTCACCTCCGATGACACCGGGATTTCCGGTGCCGAGCGATGCGCCTATGCCCCCATCTATGGCGAGGATGGCGCCATTCTGGGCTTTGTCATGGTTGGCATCAACCTGCAAAGCCGCTTCCAAGAGGTGCTGAACACCGTCACCTCCTTCCTCCTCATCGCATTGGTGGCGGTGGCCTTTGGGGCCTTGTTGTCCACCAAGCTGTCCGCCCGCATCCGAAACTCCCTGATGGGCTATGAGCCTGAGGCCTTTTCCCGTCTTTTCCACCAGCGGGAGGATATTTTGGAGGCACTGGAGGAGGGTGTTCTCGCCATTGACCGGGATAAAAACATCATCTTTCTCAACCATGCCGCCTCTAATATGCTGGATTTGCCGAAGGAAGATGCTGTTGGACGGCCCCTCTATGAGGTTTACCCCAACTCCACCCTGGACAGGATTTTGGATTCCCTCCGCTCAGAATACAATGTTCCCTTGTCCTCCCTGAAACATGTGCAGATTTTGGCAGACCGCATTCCCATCCTCGCCGGAGGTCAGGTGGTGGGTGCCGTGGCCATTTTCCGCAACCGCACCGAGGTCCACCGGCTGGCCGAGGACCTGACCGGCGTTCGCCACATGGTGGAGGCCATGCGAGCCTATACCCATGAGTTTATGAATAAGCTCCACGTTATCCTGGGCCTGATTCAAATTGACCAAACCGCCAAGGCCGAGGAATATATCCTGGAGGTCACCAATGTCCAACGCCATGCCGTAGGCTCCATCATGGAGCATGTCCAGGACCCGTCGGTGGCCGCCTTGCTGGTGGGCAAAACAAGCCGCTGTGCCGAATTGGGCATTCGATTGATTTTAGGGCCGGGCAGTCGTCTCTCCGCCGACCAGATTTTCCTGCCCACTGCCGCCTATATCACCATTTTAGGCAACCTGGTGGAAAATGCTGTTGATGCCTTGAACCAAACGGCCCGAGGGGTGAAGGAAATCACGGTTAGCCTGCGGGAAAGTCCCGACAGCTTACTGATCTGCGTGGAGGACACAGGCCCCGGTCTGGCCCCCGAAATAGCCACAGCCATGTTCCAGCCCGGCGTCACCACAAAGGGAGAGGGCCGGGGTACCGGGCTTTCCCTGGTGCGGGAGGTTGTGGACGCCTATCAGGGGGATATCAGAGCTGAGTCCGAGCCCGGTGTCGGCACAGCCTTCTTCATCAGTTTTCGAAAGGGGTGACCCATTTGTACCGTGTGGTCATTGTGGAAGATAATCCCATGGTTTCCATGCTCAACCGTGCCTATGTGGAGCGGGACCAGCGTTTCCAAGTCGTACAGGCCTTTTCCAACGGCCGGGATGCGCTGACCTGGCTCACAGCAAACCCGGTAGACCTGCTTGTTCTGGATGTCTATATGCCGGTTCTCTCCGGCTTAGAGCTGCTGCGGGAGCTTCGCACCCGTGGTGCCGAAACAGATGCCATTATGGTAACGGCGGCCCACGAACGGGACACCTTGAACGCCCTTATGAAGCTGGGGGTCACCGATTATCTGGTCAAACCCTTCACGGCAGAGCGGTTTCAGCAGGCCATGGATGGTTTCGTTCAGCGCCGCAAGACCATGGACGCACTGGAACGTGTCAATCAAGCCGATATTGACAAGCTTTTGTTTTCGCCCCCCACCGATCGTTCAGCCCCCAAGGGCCTACAGGAAAAAACCCTGGTTCTTCTGCGTCAGGTTCTGCTGGAGCACCCAGAGGAATTGACCTGCGAGGAGGTTGGGGCGCAAGCCGGTGTGTCTATTGTAACGGCCCGGCGTTACTTGAACTATATGCTCCAGCGTGGCGAAATTCAGGGCCGCATGAACTATGACACGGGCGGACGGCCCAGCATGGTATATTGCCGCATCGCAAAGCCGTAAGGACCGCATCTGTGTGCAACATACTTTTCATCCGCTTTTTAAAAAATCAAAGATTGTGATAAGGCCTGGTATGTCACTATAAAAAGGATGTATTTTCTTATAAGAAAATACATCCTTTTTATAGCTTTCT